>CAIMEK010000519.1 GCA_903839965.1 uncultured Acetobacteraceae bacterium
AAAACCACCAGCCGCAACCCGCGCTCCACCGTGGGCACGGTGACGGAAATCCACGACTACATGCGCCTGCTGTGGGCCCGCGTCGGCGTGCCCTACTCGCCCGCCACCGGCCTGCCGATCGAGGCGCAGACCGTCAGCCAGATGGTCGACCGGGTGCTGGCCATGCCGTCGGGCACGCGCCTGCTGCTGCTGGCGCCGGTGGTGCGCGACCGCAAGGGCGAATACCGCAAGGAACTCGCCGAGCTGCAGCGCAAGGGCTACACCCGGGTGAAGGTGGACGGCACGCTCTACGAAATCGGCGACGTGCCGGCGCTCAACCGCAAGACCAAGCACGAGATCGAGGCGGTGGTGGACCGCCTGGTGGTGCGCGAGGGCATCGCCCAGCGCCTCGCCGACAGTTTCGAAACCGCCCTCGCGCTGTCGGACGGGGTGGTCTACGCGGAAGCCGCCGACGGGGGCGAGCGCACGGTGTTCTCCAGCCGCTTCGCCTGCCCGGTCAGCGGGTTCACCATCGAGGAAATCGAGCCGCGCCTGTTCTCCTTCAACTCGCCGCACGGCGCCTGCCCGGCCTGCGACGGGCTCGGCGTGGAGACCTTCTTCGACCCCGGGCTGGTGGTGCCGGACGAGCGGGTGTGCCTGGCCGAGGGGGCGGTCGCGCCCTGGGCGAACGCGCACAGCCCGTATTACGACCAGACCCTGCAAAGCCTGGCCAAACATTTTCGCATTTCCCCCCGCACGTCCTGGAGCGAGCTGCCGGAACGGGTGCGCGACGCCATTCTCTTTGGCACCGGAGAGGTCCCGGTGGCGATGGCCTACAAGGACGGTGTCCGGCAGTACACAGTTACAAAACCCTTCGAAGGCGTCATCCGCAACCTGCAGCGCCGCTACCAGGAAACCGACAGCGCCTGGGTGCGCGAGGAAATGAGCCGCTACCAGGCGGAAAAGCCCTGCGCGACCTGCCAGGGCGCGCGGCTGAAGCCGGAATCGCTGGCGGTGAAGGTGGCGGGCAGCAACATCGCCGAGGCCGGTGAGCTGTCCATCCGCCGCGCGCTGCAGTGGTTCCGCGGCGTCATGCCCACCCTGACGCCGCAACGCCAGGAAATCGCCCGCCTCATCCTGCGCGAAATCATCGACCGCCTGACCTTCCTGGTCGATGTCGGGCTGGACTACCTCACGCTGGCGCGCGGCTCGGCCACGCTGTCGGGCGGCGAGGGCCAGCGCATCCGGCTGGCCTCGCAGATCGGTTCCGGGCTGACCGGGGTGCTCTACGTGCTGGACGAGCCCTCGATCGGCCTGCACCAGCGCGACAACGAGCGCCTGCTCGGCACGCTGCGGCGGCTGCAGGCGCTGGGCAACACCGTGCTGGTGGTGGAGCACGACGAGGAGGCCATCCGCAGCGCCTACCACCTGATCGACATGGGCCCGGCCGCGGGCGTCGCCGGCGGCTACGTGGTGGCCAAGGGCACGCCGGCGGAGGTGGCCGCCAATCCGGCCTCGCTCACCGGCGACTACCTGTCCGGGCGGCGGCGCATCGAGGTGCCGCCGATGCGCCGGCCGGCGCAGCGCGACCGCATCGTGCGGGTCATCGGCGCCACCGGCAACAACCTGCACAACGTCACCGCCGGTTTCCCGCTCGGCACCTTCACCTGCGTCACCGGGGTTTCCGGGGGAGGAAAATCCACGCTGGTGGTGGAAACGCTCTACAAGGCGGCCAGCCGCCGGCTGATGGGCAGCGGCGAGGTGCCGGCGCCGCACGCGCGCATCGACAACCTGGAGCTGCTGGACAAGATCATCGACATCGACCAGTCGCCCATCGGCCGCACCCCGCGCTCCAATCCCGCCACCTACACCGACCTGTTCGGGCCCATCCGCGACTGGTTCGCCGAACTGCCGGAGGCCCGCGCGCGCGGCTACAAGCCCGGGCGGTTCTCCTTCAATGTCAAGGGCGGGCGGTGTGAAGCCTGCCAGGGCGACGGGGTGCTGAAAATCGAGATGCACTTCCTGCCCGACGTGTTCGTCACCTGCGACACCTGCAAGGGGCGGCGCTACAACCGCGAAACGCTGGAGATCAAGTTCCGCGACAAGTCGATCGCCGAAGTGCTGGCGCTGACGGTCGACGAGGCGGTGCCGTATTTCTCCGCCGTCTCGCGCATCCACGACCGGCTCAAGCTGCTGCAGCAGGTCGGGCTGGGCTACATCGCGCTCGGCCAGCAGGCCACCACGCTGTCCGGCGGCGAGGCGCAGCGGATAAAACTGTCCAAGGAGCTGGCCCGGCGCGCCACCGGCCGCACCCTCTACATCCTCGACGAGCCCACCACCGGCCTGCATTTCGAGGATGTCCGCAAGCTGCTGGAAGTGCTGCATGCGCTGGTCGATGCCGGCAACACGGTGGTGGTCATCGAGCACAACCTGGAGGTCATCAAAACCGCCGACTGGATTCTCGATCTCGGTCCCGAGGGCGGCGAGGGCGGCGGGTGGATCGTGGCCGAGGGCACGCCCGAGCAGATCGCCGCCAACCCCGAGAGCCACACCGGGCGGTTCCTGGCTGCCGCGCTGCGCCCGGCCGCGCCGGCCAAGGCCCGGCGGCGGGCGTAGGCATGGCCGGCGAGCACGACGTCCGGCCCGGCGAAGTCGCGGTCGCGCTGCCGGAGGCAACCGATGCCGGCCTGATCTTCATCGGCCGCATCCACACCCCGTGGACGACGCGCCGCGAGGCGCCCCACCAGGGCAGCCCGGACGGGCCGCTCTGCCGCATCGAGGTGTTCGACCCCTGGCTCCCCGCCCTGGCCGGGCTGGACCGCCACGAACGAATAGAAGTGTTCTACTGGCTGCACCGGTCCCGCCGCGACCTGGTGACGCAATGCCGCGCCAGCGACGGCATCGCCCGCGGCACGTTCTCGTTGCGCACCCCGGTGCGGCCGAACCCCATCGGCACCTCGATCGTCCAACTCGTCGGCATCGAGGGGTGCGTGGTGCTGGTGCGCGGGCTCGATTGCCTGGACGGCACGCCGCTGCTCGACCTCAAGCCGGACCGCAAGCCGGCGCCGCCCGCCCCGTTGCCGAGCGGCGCGGGGTAGCCCGCGTCCTTGCCGCGATTTATCAGCTTTATGTTTGCTGTTGATTTCCCTCCGATTTCGCGCCTTTTCCGATATTGCAGTCAAAACATAGGACACGCAGATTTTCTTCTGTATCTTGGCCACCTTTGGACCATGGCACGATATGGTCTATCTGCAACTCGACGCCCATGGTGTTTGCGGGTGAACGGCTGCATATTTTGCATCTAATCCGCAATGCAATCGAACGTATGTTTTGCCGGTTGAAGGACTTCAGGCGGGTCGCGGCGCGCCATGACCGAAACGCCGCCAATTTCCTCGCCGCAGTCGGCATCGTGGCCGTCGTCAGCTATGGGTTATGAAGTCGGAGCCTCGGACGACTTGTTTGTCCAAGGAAAGGGTCCATCCGGCGCTTTTTGACTTAGGAATGCGGCCAGGTGGCCCCATTCGTCGCCTTGCCCCAGTTCGAGGCGCAGGAACCGGTCGCTCGGCTGGTCGGAGAAGAAATTGTTCACGCGGCGGTCGTAGGCGGCGTACGCCTCGTGAATGTCGCGATAGTGAAAGTAGAGCGCGCAGTCGACTTTCTCAAAATCGGTTATGTACGTGCGGTGAGCAAGTCGGTACGGAAAGCTCCGGATGAACCGGAAATCTTCACTCCGGTATAGCTTGCGGCAATGCTGGGAGAACGAATCGACCCAGGCTTCGTACGGCCTCGTCGTGTATACGAACTTCGCGTTCTCGAACCTGTGACAGAGCGACTCAAACATGATGCACACGGGCGTGTCGGTCATGGCGTCGACAATATACGCATCTTCTTCACCCAGCATCAGCCCCGAAAATTCGTTGTTGTAATGCATGCTCATGAAGCCGAGCGTCTCGAGCGCGGCGTTCAGGGAGTGCGTTCCGGATTTCGACAACCCAATGCCGAAGACCTTCGGGGCCAGAAAATCAGGGAATTTCGGGGCGGTGAGGATTTGTGCGAGCCGCGCGAACCGATGCGCCCACTCCCGGCGCTGTGCGAACCCGTCGGTCTGCGCGGCTTCCTTGTAGCGGGTTAGGAACCCGGCGTAATCGCGCATGGCGACGCGCAGCCTGAGGCCGAGGATTGCACTTTCGACCGAGCGTTCGTTCAGCCTGTCGAGCGCAGATTCCAGGCGAAGCAATTCGACAACGTGCCGCCAAGGACTGAAAGCAATGCGCAGATGGTCGAACAGCGTCTGGACGTGAGCCGACTTTCGCACCACGTTCAGCGCCGCCACATAGGTCCGCTCAACCGCGGCGCGATCGGGCCGCAGGCAGAGCGCTCGCAGTGGCTTTACGATCGCCGCGAAATCGTCTGGCTCCACCGACCCTGCCGCATTGTTCATGGCCGACCCGCCCATCGGGTGGCGCTCCCAGCCTGCGCCGCCATCCGTTGAGTTGACGGTCATCATGAACCCGCACATTCACAGACCGTCAACGATCGGGTCCGCTTGTCGTCATGGTCAGCTAATGGTTATGACTCCGAACCCCGGCACTACTTTGGCGGAACTAATCCGACATTCTCCAAATGACCGAGTCGTCCGACCCTCTGGCCGGCACGATAACGGCCTGCGAGACGTTCTGCAACGATCCTGCCTCCAAGACGACACCAGCAACCCCGCCGGTTGGTCGGTGATCGTGCTCTGGCCGAGAATCCGGGCTGGTACGCCTGCATCGGGACGCATGTCTTCGGCTGACAGCCTGGTCGGGCAATGACGGTGCTGGAACTCAGCATCGAGCAGGTGGCAACGGACGCAGTGCCGTGATGACGGCAAGAACTTGCTGGAACAGTTCGCGGTCGGCAAGCAATCCGGCGCCGGAGGCGATGCGGCTGCCGTGGAATTCCAACCTGGGGCGGCGGTCGAAAGCGACCTGCAGGGCGCCAGCAGCCGAATCGCCCCTCGGGTGTTCCACGAATCCACCACCACACCCAGGATAACACGCGGATTTATATGCAAGATTCTCTGGATTCGTACCATCGCCATGTCGTCCGGCCCGGAAATCCGGGCTTAAGCGGTCGTGTCCCACCCGGTGGCCGCCTGCGGCGCGCGCGGCGGGCCGCTTCGCCGCGACGACCTGCCGTGACCATTTAGGGGATCGCGGTCGGCCTCGCTGGCCGTTCGGCCAGGCTATGATATAATGTAGCCTTCCCGAGACCGATCCGAGGCCCTCCATGAGCGTGCGCAACCCGGAAGTCGTCGAGGCGCAACTGGAGGCGGCGGCGCAGACCTGCGCGCAGCAGGGCGCGCAGTTGACCGCGCTGCGGCGGCTCGTGCTCGGGCTGGTGCTGGAGGCGGAGAGCCCCTCCACGGCGTACCAACTGCTGGACCGGCTGAAGGACATCCACAAGGGCGCGGCGCCGCCGACGATCTATCGCGCGCTCGACTTCCTGCTGGAGCAGCGGCTGATCCACAAGGTCGAGCGCCTGAACGCGTTCATCCCCTGCACCGCGGCGGGCCACCACCACGCCGCGCAGTTCCTGATCTGCCGGCGCTGCGGCGCGGTGGCCGAAATCGAGGACCACGCGGTTTCCGAGGCGCTCGAACACGCCGCGACCCGCGCGGGATTCCGGCTCGGCCACGCCGTGGTGGAACTCGACGGCACCTGCGCCGCCTGCGCCCAGGCGTGAAGCCGGGTCAGGGCGCCGTCGCCATTACTTGCGGGATTTTGCCTTCGTTGGCAGGCCCCAGCATCGGCGTGCCGAGGACCAAATCTGTTGCGAGCGTCCGGCGCAACGATTAAACCCGCACCGAAGGCTCGTAATGGGAAATGTCAATTTAACCAGAGGCGCGACGTTCATCGGCGAGTTCTTGCTGCAACCGCGCGCGATGGGCCTGTTGCTGTGCGGCAGCTTTGCCTGCGCGGTGATTTTTTGCCTCTCGGTGTTCCCCCTCCACTTCCTCGCCGGCAATTCCCCTTACTGGCAGGCGCCGCGCGGGCTCGTTATCGATAGCTGGGCGGACATTTCGACCGAGATCAGCGGCTATCGTTACTTCGTCAGGGATGCCTGGACGCTGCCGCTGTTCCAGACCGCGAAACTGGGCGCGCCGGACGGGGTCAACATCATCTTCACCAGCATTCCCCTGCTCGCGATGGCGGGGCGCTTGCTCTACCGCGCCTCGGGCCTGGTGGTTAATCCATACGGCGCCTGGACGGCGCTTTGCTTCATCGCCTCCGCGCTGTCGATGACCGGGCTGGTGGCGGTGCTGGGGCAGCGCGGACTTGCGGCGGGGCTGATGGCGACCGCCTCGGGCCTGTGCATGCCGGCGCTGCTGGAACGCTGGGGCCACCTGTCGCTGATGGCGCAGTGGGAAATCCCGCTCGCTTTCATCATCTATTTCAGCGCTCGCTCGCGGCGAGGCGCGCTGGGTCTGCTGGCGTGGTCGCTGCTGCTCGCGGTCGTGGCGCTGTGGACGTTTTCCTACCTGTTCGTCATGGTGATGGGCATTCTTGCCGCCGCACTCGCGCAGGCCGCGTTGGATCGGCGGTTGCCGCTCGCGCAGGCGGCCTCGATTGCCGCCGTGTTCGCGCTCGCCCTGCTGGGGCTCGTGTTCGTGTCGGGTTACCTTGCCAACCAGGGATCGCTCGCCGCCTGGGGCTTCGGGTTTTATTCGATGAACCTGCTGTCCCCGATCGTGCCGCAGTTCAGCGCGCTGTTCCCGGCGCTGGGCAACAAGATGGTCGACGCCACCGGCGGCCAGTACGAGGGCTTCAGCTATCTCGGCGCCGGCATCCTGCTGCTGGTGCTGGCAACCCAGCCTCGGCTATGGCGGGCGTTGGCGCGCGCCTGGCCGCGCCACATCTTCCTGGTTGTGTTGCTGGCGGCGTTCACCCTGTTCGCGATTTCCAACGAGGTCTACGCCGGCGTGTGGCATGTCGCCTCCATTCCGCTGCCCGCTTCGATCCTGGCGCTTGCCAGCCTGTTCCGCTCGAGCGGGCGCTTCATCTGGCCGTGCATGTATTTGCTGACGGCCGGTGCGATCGTGTCGGCGCCGGTGCTGTGGGGCCGCTTCGGTGGCCTATTGCTCGTCGTCGCCGTGGGGATCCAGTTCGTCGATACCGCGCCGCTGCGCTCGGCGCTGGCGGCGCGCGTCGCCGTGTCCGCGGCGACGCCGCTTGCCGAAATCCCCTGGGCCGATGCAATCCGCCGGCACGCCTTCCTGCGCGTGGTGCCGCCGTTCGGCTGCCTGGCCGACCCGCGCGGCCGCCCGGCACAGATGGCCCTGGAGCTGCAACTGCTGGCCTCGCAGCAGGATGTCGCGACCAACACCGTCTACGCCGCGCGCCACAAGGAGGATTGCACGCCTCCGGACGCCGCCGTGGCGGCCGGGGAATTGCGGGTCTACCTGCCGACCGACGCAAGAGCCGGCCTGCCATCCGAGGGATGCGTGGCCTCGCCAGAACTCGCGGTCTGCAGCCGGCAGGCCGGTTCGTTCGATCCGGCGGCATTGCTTGCGGTCAAACCCCAGGAGCATTGAGCCGCCATGGTCGCCTCGCATGCCTGCACGATGGCCGCTCTCCTGTGCAGTAACCCCGGGGCGCGACCGGCGCTGTCGGCGGCGCTGGCGCGATGGATGCATCTCCGGATCGCCCGGTGCCAGACCAGCGGCCTGCGCTGGGGCCTGGCCTGGCGAACCACGACCGGCATGGCGGCACCAACCCCCGCGGAGGGAACATGAGCGACCTCACCCGGTTCACCTCCGGGCCGGTCCTGCTGGCCGCCTATACGGTGGCAAGCAGCCTCGGCCTGCTGATGATCAAGTCGGGCCTGGCGGAAACCACCTCGCTGTCGCTTTCGGCCTTGCTGCAGGCGCTGGCCTCTCCCACCTTCGTCATCGGCGCCGTGCTGTATGTCTTCAGCTTCGTGGCATGGATCGCGGTGCTGGCCGCCATGCCGCTGTCGACGGCTTATCCGCTCGCCATGGGCCTGACGCTGGGCTGCACGAGCGTCGGCGCCGCCGTGCTGCTCGGCGAACGGCTGGACGCGGCCAGGCTGGCCGGCATCGCCTGCGTATTTGCCGCTGTCGTACTCTTCACCATCGGCAGCCGCCGGTGATGTCGCCAGGAACCCTGCTGAGCCTCGTGGTTCCGGCGCACAACGCGCAGGCCAACGTCGCGCCGCGCCAGCGTGTGGCGGCGAGCGCGGCGCGGGAGGCTGGTGGCCCTGACGCGCAATTTCGCTCGCCAGGCGACGCGGCTGGCCGGCCGGCAGCAAGCGAAAGGCGCTGCGGTCATCGCGATGCACTGCGACCTGCAGCACCCCCCCGCGCCGATCCCCGCGATGGTCGCAGCGTCGCGAGCATATAGGCCGCCGCGCTCAGCACGGTGATCCAGAAGCTGCTCGGCCAGTCCGTGGTCCAGGCGAGCGCGATGCCCAGCCACGCCTCGGCCAGCGCCAGCGCCGCCGCGAGCAGCACGCCGTGCCACACCCGACCCGTCAGTTGCTGGGCCGTGGCTGCCGGCCCGACCATCAGCGTGAACACCAGCAGCACGCCGACGATCTGCGCGCACTCGGCGGTGGCCAGCGCCACGATGGCCAGGAACAGCGTGGAATAGAGCCGCAACGACACGCCCCGCGCCTCGGCCAGTTCCGGCTGCAGGCTGGCGAACAGCAGCGGGCGGGAAATCACCGCCAGCGCCGCCAGCGCAACCGCGCCCAGCGCGGCCAGCGTCCACACGGTGCCCGCCTCCACCGCCAGCACGTTGCCGAACAGCAGCGACGTCGCCTGGGTCGCGAAGGCGGTGAAGAAATGCAGGAACAGCAGGCCGAAGCCGAGCCCGAGCGACAGCACCAGCCCGATCGCCACGTCGCGCTGGCTCAGCCGCTCGCCGATGCAGCCCATGCCGATGCCGGCGGCCAGCGTCATCGCCAGCATGCCCCAGAGCGGGGCGATCCCGATCAGCACCGCGCCGGTGGCGCCGGTGAAGCCCACATGCGACAGCGCATGGCCGGCGAAGGTCTGCCCGCGCAACACCAGGAAATAGCCGACCATGCCCGCCACCACCGCCACCACGGCGGCGGCGGCGAAGGCGTTGCGCATGAAATCGTAGTCGAGCATTGCCGCCTCCTCAGTGGACGTGGCCGGCCGCGTCTTCGTGGCGGTGCGCGTCGTGCTCCATGTCGTGGCCGCCGGACATCACGAACACCCGCCCCTGCACCCGCACCACCTCGATCTCCGAGCCGTAGAGCCGCGACAGCACCGGGCCGGTGATCACCTCGTCCACCGTGCCGAGCGCCGCCTGGCCGTGCCCGAGATAGAGCACGCGGTCGAGCGCACCCAGCAACGGATTCAGCTCATGGGCGCTGAACAGCACGGCGATGCCCAACTCGGCCTGCAGCGACCTGGCCAGTTCCACCGCGCCGCGCGCGTGGTGCGGGTCCAGGCTGATCAGCGGCTCGTCGAGCAGCAGCAGGTCGGGCTTGCCGATCAGCGCCTGCGCCAGCAGCAGTCGCTGGCGTTCGCCGCCCGATAGTTCGGCCAGCGACCGGCGTGCCAGCGACCGGGCGCCCACCAGCTCGAGCGCCCGATCCACCTCCGCCCGCCCGGCCCGCCCCAGCACCGGCAGCCCCAGCCGATGCCCCTGGCGCGCGGCGGCAACGAATTCCCAGCCGCTCAGCCGCAGGTTGGCCGAGGCGGAACGGATCTGCGGCATGTAGCCGATCGCCGGGTTGCCGCGCACCGCGGGCTGGCCGAGCACGCGGATGCTGCCCTGGCTGGGTGCGACCAGGCCGAGCACGGCGCGCATCAGCGTGGTCTTGCCGGCCCCGTTCGCGCCGAGCACGCCGACGAACTCGCGGGCGCCGATCTCCAGGCTGACCCGGTCCAGGATCACCCGCTCGCCCAGCGTCAGCCGAACATCGTGGAATTCGATCGCGTTCACCGGGCTAGTCCGACAACGCGTGGTCGATGGCGTCGAGTTCGCCCAGCATCCAATCCTGGTAGGTCTTGCCGGCGGGTTCGGTCTCCGTCACCCCGACCACCGGAATATGCGACGCCGTGGCGAGCGTCCGCATGCGCGCGGCGATCGGGTCCGTGGCCTGGCTGTTGTACACGAGCAGGCGCACCTGGCGCGTCCTGAGGTCGGTCTCGAACGCGGCGACATCGGATGCGCCCGGCTCGGTGTTGTTCATCACCGCCAGCTGCAAGCGCAGATTGCGCACCTGCAGGCCGAGGGCGGCGAACATGTCGCCGAACACCGGCTCGGTCGCGGTCACGGGCACGCCCGCCACACGCCCGCGCAACGCGGCAATCCTGGCCTGGACGGGTTGCATGGATTGCCCGAACCGCTCCAGCCGGCCCCGATACTCGCCCTGGTGCGCCGGGTCCGCGGCGATGAGTTCCGCGGCCAGGGCGCGGGCGAGTAACGGCATGGTCGTCGGATCGTACCAGATATGCGGGTTGTCCCCCCCCTTCCGCCCGACAAGCTCGGCCACCACGATCACCTTGCGGCCGCTCGCCTTGCTCGCCCCGAGCAGCTTGTCCATCCACGGGTCGTAGCCGATGCCGTTGTAGACCACGATCCGCGCCGCCGAGATCGCGCGGGCCACGGACGGGCTGGGCTCGAACAGATGCGGGTCCTGGTCCGGGTTGCTGAGGATGTCTTCCACTTTCACCGCCGCCCCGCCGACCTGCCGGGCGATGTCGCCATAGAAATTCTCGGCGGCGACAATACCGATGGACCCGGCCGACCCCGCGCCCAGCGGCGCCGCCGACAGCGTCGCGACCGCGGCCAGCAGGACAAGCATCTTCATTCGCATCTCCGGCCGTGCAACGGCCTTGACAGTGTGACGATATAACGTATCGTTTTTCCTGTCCAGCCCGTCAGAATGATATAACGTATGATTTCCACTCGACCGACTCCGCGAGCCAGAATGCCCCATCGCCCCGGCTCCTTGCGCAGGGCGGCAGCCGCCGCGCTGTTCCTGCTGCCGACCGTTCCGGCGCTGGCGCAGACCGACCCGCCCGGCCTCTGGCAGCGCGGCACCCTGCTCGGCGACATCGGCGGCCTGCGCCCCGCCCTGGCCGAGGCCGGCATCACGCTCGGCCTGGTGAGCACCCTGGAGGCCTTCGCCAACGCCACCGGCGGCGCCAAACGCGGCGCCTCCGGCGACGGCCTGACCACCCTGACCGCCACGCTCGACACCGCAAAGGCGTTCGGCTGGGAGGGCGGCACCTTCAACGCCAGCGCACTCGCCATCGCCGGCCCGAATTTCGGCGCCCGCTATCTGCAAGCCCTGCAGACCACCAGCGGCGCCGCCGCCCGTCCTGGCCTGCGCCTCTGGGAACTCTGGTACCAGCAGGCGTTCCTGGCCGGCCGCATGGACCTGCGCGTCGGCCAGCAGAGCCTGGACCAGGAATTCGTCACCAGCCAGCAGTCGAACCTGTTCGTCAACACCGCGGCCGGCTGGCCCGCCCTGCCAAGCGTCGACCTCTACGCCGGCGGCCCGGCCTATCCGCTGTCCTCCCTGGGCATCCGTCTGCGCGCCAAACCCGCCGACGGCCTCACCCTGCTCGGCGGCGTGTTCAACGACAACCCGCCCGGCGGCCGGTTCGACGACGACGGCCAGCTACGCGGCGCCGAACGCTATGGCGCCCGCTTCAACCTCAACACCGGCGCGCTGTTCATCGCCGAACTGCAGGTCGCCATCAACCAGCCCCCCGCCGCCGCCGGCCTGCCCGGCACCTACAAGCTCGGCGTCTGGTTCGACACCGCCAAATTCCCCGACCAGCGCTTCGACGCCGCCGGCCGCTCCCTCGCCGACCCTTCCGGCACCGGCAACCCGCGCTTGCACCGGCACAACGTCAGCCTCTACGCGGTCGCCGACCAAACCGTGTGGCAGCCCGGCGGCGACGATCCCCGCGCGCTCGGCGTCTTCCTGCGCCCGATGGCCGCCCCCGGCGACCGCAACCAGGTCGATTTCAGCGTCCACGGCGGCATCACCCTGAAGGCCCCGCTGCCCGGCCGCGCCGACGACACCTTCGGCGTCAGCTTCGGCGTGGCGAATGTCAGCGCCCGCGCCGCCGCCCTGGCCCGCGACGCGGCGTTCTTCGCGCACGCCTACGTACCCACGCGCGGCCCGGAGACCTTCCTCGAGCTCACCTACCAGATGCAGCTCGCCCCCTGGTGGCAGGTGCAGCCGGACTTCCAGTACTATTGGATGCCCGGCGGCGGCACCCCCGACCCCACCAACCCAACCCGCCGCATCGGCAACGCCGCCGTGTTCGGCATCCGCACCAACGTGACGTTTTAAGGCCAGGGCTATGCCGGCGGGGTGTCGTTCGGGCGCCGGTTTACATTAGGGCGGAAACGCATCTTGCTGAGCGTGCCGGCGTATAGCAGCATCGCCACCACGACGCCCGCGGCGCAAAACAGATACGTGGCGCGATATCCCGACAGCGCCACGATGCCCCCGGCCAGCGGCATGCCGAGAGCCACCCCGCCATCGACCGCGAAGTAGTAGGCCGCCGCGCCCGTGCCGCGCCGGGCGCGGGAACTGCGCGAAATGCAAAGCGTGCTGATTTGCGGGAACGCCATGCCCGAGCTGGCGCCCAGCAGCAGGGCGGCGGCAAACAGCATCCACGGACCACCGGCAAACGCAATCAGCGCATACGCGGCGGTTGCCAGCAGGAAGGCGGGAAACATCACGACATCCGCCCCGTGGCGGTCGGCGATCCGCCCGCCCATGAGCCGCGAAACCATCATCAGGGCGGCGTAGAGGCCGAAGAACACCCCCACGTTGCCCGAACCCAACTCCTTGCCGTAGGCCGGCAGGTAGAGCACCAGCGCGCTGTAGCCTATCGCCAGCAGAAACCCGATGCAGCACGGCCACAGCACCCCGGCCTCGAAGCCCAGGAATAGCGGTGGCAAATCCGCCTCGGCCGGCCTCGGTGCCGCGTCGGTGCCCTGCCGTGCCCGGTCCCGTCCGCCGCTGTGGCCAACGCCAAGCATCATGCCAAACGCCAGCAGGCAAGCGGCGGCCGAAATGAGAAAGCACGTCCGGAAATCCGCCATTGTCTGCCCGCTCACGATCGCCAGCGCGATGGCGGGGCCGATCGCCATGGCGAGGACGTTGCCGAGCATGTAGGTGCCCAGTCCCTCCGACCGCCGGGCCCGCGGCACGACATTGGCAACCGCCGTGCTGCCTGCCGTCGTGTAGAAGCAAGACCCCGCGCCGTGCAGAACGCGGCAGACCACCAGCAATGCGATGGAACCCGTCATCGCCTGCATCGTGCACGCGCCGACGCAAAGCAATGTGCTCGCCACCAGAATCCACCGTGTCCCGATGCGGTCCACGGCCATGCCGCTGACCGGGCGCAGCGCCAGCGATGCGATGAAGAACGCTCCGCCCGCGATTCCCGAATACGCCAGCGAGCCGGAAATTTGCACCACATAGAACGCCATCACCGTCGAGGCGGCGTAGTTGGTAAAGGAAATGCTCGACAGGCCCAGCGACATCAGAATGAAGTCCCGCGTCAAAAGCCGGCTGCCTGGGCTCGTTGGTGTGCTGCCGTCCTCAAAATCCATGCGTATGCATCGTGCCTTTCATTCTCCGCCATATCCCCGCCAGGCGGCTGCTCCGCCCGCCGTGCGGCAAGGCCATCCGGTTATTCCGCCGCTCGACGATATACCCGACTTTCGCAGCACGCGGAGCCATCGTAGTCCCGCATAAGCGCAGCGTCATGCGCGACGGGGTCCGCTGCTCGGCTGCGCGGCCCACCCCCTCAAGGGCGAAGCCCATGCTTTCTTCCGGGCATACCAAGAGGGTGTTCTGATGACCCATGGCGCGCCTGAAAGGCCGTCCACCACATGTAGCCCATAAAGGCCCCCATGGTGGCGATGTGATGCCATTCGTTCAGACGGGTGGTGGGGAAGATGCCGGCAGTGGACACGAGAGCCCGGATTGAATTGCTGCCAGTTTGATGACAGTCTGATTAGCTCGCTTTTGCAATTGCCTGGATCTCGCGCCCGCCCCCGAACGGCTCCGGAGATGAGGCTTGCGATAATGGGAACATCAAGCCATCTGCCAAGCCGCATCGCGATGGTAACGGAGGCGTAACCGCCATCGTGCTCTGGCCTGGGTAGTTTCCGATGCTATCTCCGGTCCCCGGCGAGGTTGAGAATAAATGCTCGCCGTATCCGCAGCGTCGCTGCGCATCGGTTCCGATGTCTTGCTTTGAGTTAAGGCGCGAATGTCGCAGCGATGGCAGCTTCTTAAATTGAGGGTGGGCTGCCACCCATACCAATAGAAAGGAAACGACGATGCGCGTCACCGGGCCCCGCCTCTCGCTTGCCCTGCTCGCCTTGGCCGCCTCGGTTGCAGTCGCGCAGGCACAGACCGCCGACCCGCACCATCCCGCCAGCACGGTGCCGGGAACGTCCCCGCAGGCAGCCATGCCGATGCCGGACACGAGTGCGCAGGGTGGCCAACCCCGAGCGATGGGTGCGGACATGGGCCGCATGATGGAGACGATGCGCCCGATGATGGCGGGACGCGGCGGGATGGGCATGCCGTTCGAGCATGTTGAGGGTCGCATCGCCTACCTGAAGGCTGAGTTGAAGATCACCGACTCCCAGTCTGCGCCCTGGAACGCGTTTGCTGACACGATGCGCGCCGACGCGAACACGATGAAGACCATGCGCGACGAGATGATGAAGGGTGGAATGCCGACGACGATGCCCGATCGCATGGCGGCCCAGCACAGAATGATGTCCGCGCGGATCGGGATGATGGAACGCTCCGAGGCCAGCATCAAGGCGCTGTACGCCTCGCTTTCGGAAGACCAGCGGAAGGCATTCGACCAGATGATGTCGGGTCCGATGGGAATGATGTGAACCAGGCAGCCGCAAGTGCCCCGCGTGTCTGACGGGCCGCCCGCTCCGTGGCGGAAGAGCGCTGGCGGCCTCGCCAAGTGCGGCTTCCTGTTGGTCGCGGGGTTCTATCTCGTCACAGAGCATGCTGCGCACCTTTGGTGGGTGCTCCCGTTCCTTCTCATCCTGGCATGCCCGCTGATGCACGTGTTCCACCACCATGGGCACGGGAAGCGGCCCACCGCACCGCGAGGGCGCAGCGTATGACTGGGATTGCCCCGCTGACGCAGTGGATCGTCATCCCCATCCCGGCATTCGCTGCGGCACGGTCGCCTGAACTGGTCGGGCACCTTGACCTTCCGACCATGGCAATCACCACGTCCGAGGTCACGCCGGACCATCTGGCGCGTTCTGGTTGGAGAGCGTCGTGAGCGAGCACAACACTGACCACCGTCATGAGACCAAAGTCGATTGTGGCTGCGGTGGGAACGCCCCGACTGCGGCCACTTCAGTCACCGACCCTGTCTGCGGCATGAAGGTCGACCCCGCGACCTCAAAGCAGCGGCACGATCACGACGGGGTGACGTACCATTTCTGTAGCGGCGGCTGCCGCGCGAAGTTCGCGGCCGACCCGTCGAAATATCTCTCACCGCCGCCGAGGGTGCCGGCCGACATGAAGACCGCCACAGACCCGGTTTGCGGGATGGAGGTTGATCCCTCGGTGTCGAAGCACCGCTTCGACCATGCCGGGAGGACCTATCATTTCTGCTCGGCTGGATGCCGGACGAAGTTCGCGGCCGACCCGGGCAGTTATCTCAAGCCGAAGGCTGCCGACCCCGCCAAGCCGGGTGCAATCTACACCTGCCCCATGCACCCGCAGATACGTCAGGTCGGTCCGGGCAGCTGTCCCATCTGCGGGATGACGCTCGAGCCTGTGGAGGTAACCACCGAGCCGGCGCCAAACCATGAATTGGCCGATATGTCCCGCCGCTTCTGGATCGGCCTCGTGCTGACCCTGCCGGTCTTCATCCTCGAGATGGGCGGCCATATCCCATGGCTGGGTCTGCACAATCTTGTGCCGGAGCAGATTTCGATCTGGGTGCAGTTCGCCTTGTCAACGCCCGTTGTCCTTTGGGCAGGGTGGCCGTTCTTCACGCGGGGCGCGGCGTCGGTGCGCACCGGCCACCTCAACATGTTCACGCTCATCGCGCTCGGAACGGGGGCTGCCTACCTCTACAGTCTGGCCGCGACTTTTGTTCCGGGGCTGTTCCCGGCCGGATTCCGCACGATGGGCGGCACCGTCGCTGTCTACTACGAGGCGGCCGCGGTCATCACGGTGCTTGTGCTGCTCGGCCAGGTCCTTGAGCTCCGCGCTCGCGATCAGACCGGGGGCGCCATTCGCGCGTTGCTGAAACTCGCCCCCAAGACCGCCCGGCGCCTGCGCGACGGCGGCGAGGACGAGGAGATTGCCCTCGACCAGGTCCAGGTTGGCGATCGTCTGCGCGTCCGGCCCGGCGACGGGGTGCCCGTGGACGGCACCGTGGTGGACGGCAAGAGCGCTGTCGACGAATCCATGGTCACGGGCGAGTCGATGCCGTCGCCCAAAGGGCCCGGTGACAAGATCATCGGCGGGACCGTCAACGGCACCGGGTCGCTCGTCATGCATGCCGACACGCTCGGGGCGGGCGGCATGCTGTCGCGTATCGTCGCCATGGTCGCGGAGGCACAGCGCAGCCGCGCGCCCATCCAGAAGCTGGCCGACACGGTCGCCGGGTACTTCGTCCCGGCCGTGCTCGGCATCTCCATCGCGGCGTTCATCGCCTGGGCGGTCTGGGGTCCGGCACCCGCGCTGGCCTTCGCGCTGATTGCGGCCGTCTCCGTCGTCATCATCGCCTGCCCCTGCGCGCTGGGGCTGGCTACGCCGATGTCGATCATGGTCGCGGTCGGCAAGGGTGCCGGTGCGGGTGTGCTCATCAAATCGGCCGAAAGCCTGGAGCGGATGGAGAAGGTCGACACCCTGGTGGTGGACAAGACCGGCACGTTGACCGAAGGCAGGCCCCGCGTCACATCGGTCGCCCCCGCAGCGGGGCTGACTGAAGACGACCTGCTGCGGCTCGCCGCAAGCCTTGAACGGTCGAGCGAGCACCCGCTTGCGGCCGCGGTCATGGCCGCCGCCAAGGCGAAGAATATCACGGCCGATGAGCCGTCCGACTTCGCTTCAGTGACCGGGAAAGGCGTCACCGGAAAAATTGGCGGCCGCCTCGTGGCGCTCGGCAACGCGAAGCTGATGGCCGACCAGGGCATCGACCTCGGCGATCTGGCAGCCAAGGCGGACGGACTACGCGGCTCCGGCGCCACGGCATTGTTCATGGCCGTGGACGGGAAGCCAGGAGGGATCATCGCGATCGCTGACCCGATCAAGTCGACCACGCGGGGGGCGCTCGACAGCCTTCGGTCGGACGGCATCCGCGTCGTGATGCTGACGGGCGACAACAAGACCACGGCTCAGGCTGTGGCCAAACAGCTCGGCATCGACGATGTCGAGGCGGATGTCCTGCCCGAGGACAAGAACCGCATCGTGAAGAAGCTGCGGGCGGACGGGAAGATCGTCGCGATGGCGGGCGATGGCGTGAACGACGCGCCTGCGCTGGCCGAGGCGGACGTGGGCATCGCGATGGGCACCGGCACCGAGGTCGCGATCCAGAGCGCGGGTGTGACCCTGGTCAAGGGCGACCTGGCCGGTCTCGCAAGGGCCCGGGCGCTCAGCCGGATGACCATGCGCAACATCCGGCAGAACCTGGTTTTCGCCTTCGCCTACAACGCGATCGGCATCCCGCTGGCCGCCGGCGTGCTCTACCCGACCTTCGGCATCCTGCTCAGCCCGGTGGTGGCGGCGCTCGCGATGTCGCTGAGTTCCGTATCGGTCATCGTCAACGCGCTGCGGCTGCGGGCGGCCCGCCTGTGAGACCTGGTGAACAAGCCTCGGCAACCCGCCCATTTTGGAGAACGAACATGCCTGGCTCAATCGCACGCGCCTACCGCCCGTTCCGCCTTGCCTTCCTGGTGCCCCTGATCAGTATTTTTCTTGCTGGCTGCGGCTACAACAACATCCCGACCTATGAAGAGCAGGCGAAGGCCAAATGGTCTGACGTGCTGAACCAGTACCAGCGCCGGTCGGACCTCATTCCCAACCTGGTTGAGACCGTCAAGGGCTTCGCCAAACAGGAGAGCGGCGTGCTGGAGGCGGTCACCGCAGCCCGCGCGACGGCCACGTCGGTCAAAGTCGATGCAAGCACCATCACCGACCCGGAGGCGTTCAAGAAGTTCCAGGAGGCCCAGGCGCAGCTGTCCGGCTCCCTCGGCCGCCTGCTCGCGATCTCCGAGAACTACCCCGTCCTGAAATCCAACCAGAACTACCTTGCCCTGCAATCGCAGTTGGAAGGCACGGAGAACCGCATCGCGGTCGCCCGCCATGACTACATCGAGGCCGTGCGCGTCTACAATACCGAGCTGAAGACGTTTCCCGGGTGGCTCTGGGCGCGCATGTTCTATTCCAGCAACAAGCCAATGGAGGAGTTCACGGTCGCTGACAGCGTCAAGGCAGTCCCCGCCCTCAATCATCCCCTCATTTCGGCTGTGCAAACAACTCACTGAATTGGCTTGCTTGTGAGACAGCCTTGGCGAAGGCCGCCATGAGCGGCGCAAGCCTGTGTTCGGGCATGTTGGGGATCAGTTCGTAGAGCATGCAGCCC
>CAIMEK010000520.1 GCA_903839965.1 uncultured Acetobacteraceae bacterium
GCCGGGAACGGTCGGCGCCGCGCTCGCGCCCGCGCGCCAGTTGCAGGGCAAGGCGCGAGGCCGCCTCGCGGGCGGCGCCGGCGTCGCGGTCGGCCCACACCAGGGCGGACGGTCCGGTCCAGTGGGTGTCGGCCCAGGCGAAGCCGCTGAACACGCTGGCGTCGAGCAGCGGCGCGTGCGCCGCGGCGGGGCCGTCGCGCCACACCGCCTGCATCACCCGCCGCAACTGCACCGGCGGCATCACCGCGGCCACGCGGGCCACCGCGCCCATCGGGCGAATCCGGTCGAACAGGATGCCTTCCAGCAGGGTGAGCGCGCGCCCGGCCGCGCCGGCGGCGTCCGCCGGCCCACGGGCACCGCTGGCGCCGTCCAGCAGCAGCGGCACCTCGTCGGAGATGTTGGCGGTGCTGTCGAAGGTGGCCACGATGGGCAACCGGCGTGCGGCCATGCGCAGGCGCCGCAGCGCGGTTATGCCGGCGCCGGGGTCGCCCTCGGCCTGGCAGGCGCCGTGCAGCACCACGTAAAGCCCGTCGAAGCGGCCGAGCCGCAACCCCCGTTCGACGTCGCCCAGCCAGGCCCCCAGCACTTCGGCGGCGAGCGGACCGCCCGGCGGCGCGGCGGCGCACCGCAGCACGGTCGCGTTCCAGTCCGGGCGCGTCGACAGGAAGGCGGCCAGGCCGTCGAATTCCGAGCCGGGCGCGCGCGGATGAGCGAGTGCTGCGGCGCCATCCACCCATTCGTGGCGCCGCACATCCGCCAGGCCGGTCCGGCGCGGATTGAAGCTGTTCGAGCAGAACCAGAGGCGCGCAACCGCAAGGCGGGGCATCGAATATTTCCGCTTGGCCGGCTTGGCCGCGCCGGCTCCCGCTATCTTGGAGCTTGCGGACGTGTCCCGGCAATCGGGAAAATGTGTCCCATGTATCCAAAAATTAGGGCTGGATGAGTTCTTTGTAAGCTGACGCGGCCAGCAGCGGGCAGCAGTCGTCGGCGGACGTCCCGGCACGTGCACGCCACCCGCCCGGTGCGCGGACGAACAGGGGCGTGGCGAACACTGCCGAGACAGACACGCCGGCCGGCAGCGCGGCGCGCCAGCGGTCACCCTGCAGCATGACGGCGGCGAAGGCGACCGGCGCCACGCCGGCGGCGGCCAGCAGCGCCAGGCCGGCGCGCAGCGAGGCGCCGGTGCTCACCACATCGTCCACCAGCAACACTCGCCGCCCCTGCACCCGCTTCAGCAGGCGCGGATCGAGCCACATGCGCCGCCCGCCGCCGGGCGAGGTAATGCTTGCGAGCGGCACCGACAGATCCTCGTCGTACCAGAACTTGCGCGAGGTGCCCGGCGCCACCCAGTTGGCGTGGCCCAGCGCGCGCGCGACCCCGGCCCCGAAGCCGTGGCCGAGGGTGGGCAGCCCCACCACCACCTCCGGCGCGAAGCCTTGCGCCAGCTCGGCGAGCCAACCGGTCAGGCGGTCGAACACGGCGAAGCTGGCCTGGTTGGCGATCAGCCCGGCCACCGCGAAATCGCCGAGCGGACGCAGCGGCAGCAACAGCCGGCTGGCGTCCGGCATGCGGGCCGGGTAGTGGTCGGTGCAGACGCCGTCCGCCGCCTCGCCCGCTTGCGGCGGCGGCAGGAACTCCTGCCAGAACTGCATCGTTCTCCTCCTCGCCCGCGCCAGAGCCGGCAGTATGCGGTCAAACCGGCGCCGGCACGACACCAATGCCCGCCCTTGACGGCCCGCGGCGACCTGCGGACTGTCCGCCGCCGGGCCGGCGTGTCTGGTTTGGGGGATGGGAAATGGCCGTTCTGCCGCTGCGGATCATCGTCGGGCATGCAAGACTGGTCGCCGGGGCGGGCTGCGGCGTGCTCGCCTTCGCCCTCCTGCCTGCCACGATATCGCCTTTGACTCGCGCCATTCTCGCCTGGGACGTGGGGTGTAGTGCCCTCCTGCTGCTGGCGGTGGTGATGTTCAGCGGCGAACGGATGAGCCGCATGGGCGCAGACGCCCGGGCGCAGGAGGAGGGCGAGTGGACGGTCTTCTGCCTTACTGTAGCCAGCATCACGGCATGCTTCGCCGCCATCATCGGACAATATGCGCAGACCAAGGACCTGCCGGCCGGCCCACGGGGCGCCTACGTGGCCCTGGTGGCGGCGACACTGTTGCTGTCGTGGCTGGTGACGCAGGTGGTGTTCGCGCTGCGCTATGCGCACGAGTATTACGGCCGCAGCACGGCGGGCGAGGCCATCGATGGCGGCCTGGCGTTTCCGGGCGGCGCGCGCCCGGACTACTGGGACTTCGTCTACTTCGCCCTGGTCCTCGGCATGACCTTCCAGGTCTCGGACGTGCAGATCACCTCGCGCAAGCTGCGGCGGCTGGCCTCGGCGCACGGCTTCATCAGCTTCCTCTACAACACCGTCATCCTGGCGCTGTCGGTGAACATCGCCGCCAGCCTGCTCTGAGGCCGACGGCCGCGCCGCGCACGCCAAAAACTCAGGGCAGCGGTGCATTAACGCAATCATCTTGGCGCCGGTGACACAGTGTCGTAACAGACACGTGAACGCCACCACGAGGTCACCGTGCCCGGACTGCCTGCGGATGCGAACGAGCCCGGCGCCGAGCATGCGCGCGGGCGCCCCTCCGGCCATCGGATGACCTGACCCTCCCATGCGGACCAGGACTGAACGGGCGTCGCTGTTCACCCCCCGAACCGGCGTCGATCTTACCAGCGCGATCGCCCCCAGCGCGATTGCCATGGCGGTGCTGCTCTCCGCGTTGGTGCTGGTGCTCGCCACCGCCATCTCCTCGCCGCTGAAGGACGATGTCGCGTGGCTGCTCTACGTGGCCCGCAAATGGCTCGCCGGCGGCCGGCTCTACGAAGACCTCGTCGAGGTCAATCCGCCGCTGATCGTGTGGATCTACGC
>CAIMEK010000521.1 GCA_903839965.1 uncultured Acetobacteraceae bacterium
AGGTGCAGTCCCGCCCCGAGGGCCGCCGCCAGCCGCCAGTTCCCCGCCACCACCAGCGCCAGCCCGCGCGCGCGGCACAACTGCGCCAGGTCGCGGCCCAGCGCCGCCCGTCCGGGGGTCGCATCGTGGCGCAGCACCACGCCGCACAGCCCGCGCGGCAATGCGGCCACCGCCGCCCGCGGGTCCGCCAGCCGTCGCGCATCGGTGAACAGCCACAGCACCGCGTGCCGCATGGTATGCTTGCCCTTATTATGCCGCGCGGCATGCTTGCCCTTATAATGTCGCGCCTTGACCGCACGGGCCCAGGCGACAAGCCTTGCATCCATGACCGAACTCTCCGCCGCCGAAATCGCCGCCAACCTCGCCCGCCTCAACGCGCGCATCGCCGCCGCCGCGCTCCGCGCCGGCCGCCGCCCCGAGAATGTCCACCTGGTCGCGGTTTCCAAGACCCATCCCGCCGCAGCGGTGCTCGCCGCGCTGGCGGCCGGCCAGCTTGCCTTCGGCGAAAACCGCGTGCAGGAGGCCGCCGACAAGTTCCCCGCCCTGCGCCCCGCCCACCCCGCGCTACGCCTGCACCTCATCGGCGGCCTGCAGACCAACACGGCGCGCGAGGCCGTGCGCATCGCCGATGTCATCGAGTCGCTCGACCGTCCCCGGCTCGCCGACGCGCTGGCCGAGGCGATCGCCCGGGAGGGCCGCAGCCCCGACCTGCTCGTCCAGGTGAATGTCGGCGACGAGGCGCAGAAATCCGGCATCGCGCCGGCCGAAACCGACGCCTTCGTCACCGCCTGCAAGGCCCGGTTCGGCGCCGCCCTGGTCGGCCTGATGTGCATTCCCCCGCTCCAGGGAGATCCGGCACCGCATTTCGCCTGGCTCGCCGATCGCGCGGCCCGCCATGGCCTGAAGGTCGTCTCGATGGGCATGTCCGCCGACTATGAGACCGCCATCGCCCACGGCGCCACCCATGTACGTGTCGGCACCGCCATCTTCGGCTCCCGCGGCTGACGGCGCCCAGGGGCGCCACCGTTCCGCTTGCGCCCGCCGGGCCGGCGGCGTATCCGTCCGCGCCGCTCCGGGCGCATGAGCGATCCCCGGCAGTATGGGACCAGCAATGCTCCGAGCCTGCAGGCGATCCTGCCGCACGCCTCAGTCCGCCCGCTCCGGCGGCTGTCGATGACGCCCGTCGGCGGCGCCGTCCCCCGCCCGGCGCTGCGCCTGCCCGTGCTGCTGGGCGTGCTCGGCGTCGTCTACGGCGACATCGGCACCAGCCCGCTCTACGCCTTCAAGGCCAGCCTCGAGCATTTCAAGGGCGCCGGCATTACCAACTTCGAGGTGCTCGGCGTCCTGTCCATGATCTTCTGGGCGCTCGTGCTGATCGTCACGGTCAAGTACGTCCTGCTGATCATGCGTGCCGACAACCGCGGCGAGGGCGGCATCCTCGCCCTGATGGCGCTGGCCCAGCGGGTTTCGGTCGGCCAGCGCGCCCGCAACGTGCTCGCCCTGGTCGGCATCAGCGGCGCCTGCCTGTTCTTCGGCGACGGCATCATCACGCCAGCCATTTCGGTGCTGTCGGCAGTCGAGGGCCTGGAGGTTTCCACCAAGGCGCTGGCCCAGTTCGTGCTGCCGGTTTCCGCCGTCGTCATCGTACTGCTGTTCGCCCTGCAATGGAAGGGCTCCGCCTCGGTGGGCCGCGTGTTCGGCCCGGTGATGGCGGTGTGGTTCGTCGTCATCGGCGTGCTCGGGCTGATCCAGGTGGTGCGCAATCCGGCCGTGCTGCTGGCGCTGTCGCCGACCTACGCGGTCGCGGTGGTGCTGCACGATCACTGGATCGCCTTCTTCACCCTCGGCGCGGTGGTGCTCTCGGTCACCGGCGCCGAGGCGCTGTACGCCGATATGGGGCATTTCGGCCGCAAGCCCATCCGCCGGGTCTGGATGGTGTTCGTGCTGCCCTCGCTGGCGCTGAACTATTTCGGCCAGGGCGCGCTGGTGCTGGCCGACAATACCGCGGTGGAGAACCCGTTCTACCTGCTGGCGCCCGAGTGGCTGCGCCTGCCGCTGGTCGTGCTGGCCACCTTCGCCACCGTCATCGCCAGCCAGGCGGTGATCTCCGGCGCCTATTCGATGACCCGCCAGTGCGTGCAGCTCGGCTTCCTGCCGCGCATGACGGTCAGCCACACCAGCGCCACCGAGGAGGGGCAGATCTACGTGCCCCAGATCAACATGGCGCTGGCCTGCGGCGTGCTGCTGCTGGTGTTCGCCTTCCGCACCAGCGACAGCCTTGCCTCGGCCTACGGCATCGCCGTCACCGGCACCTTCCTGTGCACCTGCGTGCTGGCCGCGGTGGTGTTCCACTATCAGTTCGGCTGGTCGCGGCTGTTGACGATCACCGTGTTCGGCGGGGTGTTCGCGCTCGACCTGGTGTTCTTCATGGCCAATGTCATCAAGGTGCCGGAAGGCGGCTGGGTGCCGCTGGTGCTCGGCCTGGTGCTGATCGCCATCATGACGTCGTGGAAGCGCGGCCGCGACCTGCTGCTGTCGCGCTGGCGGCAGGACAGCCTGCCGCTGGCCAGTTTCCTCGCCCGCCTGCCGCAGTCGCGCATCGTGCGGGTGCCCGGCATCGCGGTGTTCCTCACCGGCAACCCGGACTACGTGCCCAATGCACTGCTGCACAACCTCAAGCACAACAAGGTGCTGCACGAGCGGGTGCTGTTCGTCACCGTGCTGAACCTCGACGTGCCCGACGTGTCGCAGGCCGAGCGCAGCAGCGTCGAGCAGGTGGCCCCGCGCATCCATAAGGTAACCATCCGCTACGGCTTCATGGAAAGCCCCAACATCCCGCGCGACCTGGCCGGGCTGCGCGCCAAGGGGGTCGATTTCGACCCGATGCAGGTCAGTTACTTCCTTGGCCGCGAGGTGCTGGTGCCGGCGATGGTGCCGAAGATGCCGATCTGGCGGCTCTGGCTGTTCCTGGTGATGGCGCGCAACGCCGTGTCCGCCACCGAATTCTTCCGCATTCCCAGCGATCGCGTGGTGGAGCTGGGCGTCCGGGTGGCCATATGAGAACCGGACACTGACGGCGACGTTGCCTCACAACGGAGGGCCGTGGCTTTGGCGAAGGTAACGATGGTGCTGGCCTATGCTCCGGGACGGCCCGAAGGTGATCTTTCGGACCGGCTGGAGTTGCGTGTCGCCCTCACCCCGCAGGGCCAGCTCGACGACGCTGCCTTCGCGGCCGACCCGCTGCCCTGGTCCTCGCTGCGCATCCTGCCCGACGGCTCCGAGCGCCCCGGCGAATTGGTCGCGCTGGAAACCGGCTGGGCCTTGCGCAGCGCGCGTTCGGAGGACAACCCGCTCTGGGCGCTGGAGGGCCGGGTTTTCCGTCCCGGCGACCTCGTCACCCTGCGCCGCCCCGACGGCGAGGAACTCGCCTTCCGCGTCGTCAACGTGGACCCGGACTGACCCTTCTTCCTTTTCCTTCTAAGCCGCCTCGGCCAGGTGCCCGTTGATCATCAGCCCATCCCCGGCCGCCGAAACACGCACGCTGTCGCCCTCCTTCACCGTGCCCTCCAGGATCTGCCCGGCCAGCACGTTCTGCAGGCTGCGCTGGATCACCCGCTTCAACGGCCGCGCGCCATACACCGGGTCGTAGCCCTCGGCGGCCAGCCAATCGATCGCGCTCCGGTCCAGCTCCAGCGTCATCTTCCGCTCCGTCAGTAACTGCCGCAGCCGCTCCAACTGGATATCGACGATCGTCGCCATGTCGCTGCGCTGCAGCCGGCGGAACAGCACCACCTCGTCCAGCCGGTTCAAAAACTCCGGCCGGAAATGCGCGCGCACCAGGTTCATCACGCCCTTGTAGGCCATGGCGAGGTCCTCGCCGTCGGGCTGCGCCGCCAGGATGTCGCTGCCCAGGTTGCTGGTCAGCACGATGATGGTATTCTTGAAGTCCACCGTGCGGCCCTGCCCGTCGGTCAGCCGGCCATCGTCCAGCACCTGCAGCAGCACGTTGAAGACGTCCTCGTGCGCCTTCTCCACCTCGTCGAACAGGATCACCTGGTAGGGCCGGCGCCGCACCGCCTCGGTCAGTACCCCGCCCTCGTCGTAGCCCACATAGCCCGGCGGCGCGCCGATCAGCCGCGAGACGCTGTGCTTCTCCATGAACTCGCTCATGTCGATGCGCACCATCGCCCGCTCGTCGTCGAACAGAAACTCCGCCAGCGCCTTGGTCAGCTCGGTCTTGCCCACGCCGGTCGGGCCCAGGAACAGGAAACTGCCGATCGGCCGGTTCGGGTCCTGCAACCCCGCGCGCGCCCGTCGCACCGCGTTGGCCACCGCCCGCAGCGCCTCCTCCTGGCCGACCACGCGCCGGCGCAGCCCTTCCTCCATGTGCAGCAGTTTTGTTCTTTCGCCTTCCAGCATCCGGTCCACCGGCACGCCGGTCCAACGCGACACCACCGAGGCAATCTGCTCCTCGGTGACCGCCTCGTTCACCAGCCGCCCGTCATCCTGCGCCGTCGCCAGCTTCTTCTCGATCTCCGGGATCTCGCCGTACAGCAACTGCGACGCCCGCCCGAGGTCGCCGCGGCGCTGCGCCACTTCCACCTCGCTGCGCGCCGCATCCAGCCGCTCCTTGAGCTTCTGGTTGTCGGCCAGCTTGCCCTTCTCGGCCTTCCATGCACCGGTCAGCGCGTCGGACTTCTCCACCAGCGCTGCCAGCTCATGCTCCAGCCGCTCCAGCCGATCCTTGCTGGCGGCGTCGGACTCGCGCTTCAGCGCCTCGCGCTCGATGCGCAACTGCATCACCCGCCGGTCCAGTTCGTCCAGCTCCTCGGGCTTGCTGTCCACCTGCATGCGCAACCGGCTGCCCGCCTCGTCCATCAGGTCGATCGCCTTGTCCGGCAGGAACCGGTCTGGAATGTACCGCTTCGACAGCGTCGCCGCCGCCACCAGCGCTCCGTCGGTGATCCGCACCCCGTGGTGCAGCTCGTACTTCTCCTTGATGCCGCGCAGGATCGAGATCGTGTCCTCCACGCTCGGCTCGCCGACGAACACCGGCTGGAAACGCCGCGCCAGCGCCGCGTCCTTCTCCACATGCTTGCGGTACTCGTCGAGCGTGGTCGCGCCGACGCAATGCAGCGTGCCGCGCGCCAGCTCCGGCTTGATCAGGTTCGAGGCGTCCATTGCCCCATCCGCCCGCCCGGCGCCCACCAGGTTGTGCATCTCGTCGATGAACAGGATGATCTCGCCGTTGGCGGACTCGATCTCCTTCAGCACCGCCTTCAGCCGCTCCTCGAACTCGCCGCGGTACTTTGAACCTGCCACCATGGCCCCGAGATCGAGCCCCAGCAGCCGCTTGCCCTTCAAGGCCTCCGGCACGTCGCCGTTGACGATGCGGATCGCCAACCCCTCGACGATCGCCGTCTTGCCCACGCCGG
>CAIMEK010000522.1 GCA_903839965.1 uncultured Acetobacteraceae bacterium
AACGGCGCGTTCGGATTTGCCTTGATGCGGCGGCGGTCGCTGAATTCGCCGTCCTCCTCGCCTTCCTCGGCGGCAATCGAGATGCCCGGCACGTCGAGCGGGCTCGGCAGGTAGTCGAGCACGGCGTCGAGCAGTGGCTGCACGCCCTTGTTCTTGAACGCGGTGCCGCACAGCACCGGGCGGAACGCGCCGCTGATGGTGCCGGCCTTGATGCACCGTTTCAGCGTCGCGATCGCCACGTCGCCGTGCTCGAAATACTCTTCCATCGCCGCGTTATCGACCGACAGCGCGACGTCGAGCAGGATCTGGCGGCGTTCCTTGGCCAGTTCCACCAGGTTTTCCGGAATCTCCTCGACGCGGTAGCGGGCGCCGAGTTCGCCGCCTTCCCAGATGATCGCCTTCATTTCGACCAGGTCGACCACGCCGACGAAGCCGTCTTCGATGCCGACCGGCAGTTGCAGCGCCACCGCGAGGACATCGAGTTTTTCCCGCAGCGTATCGAAGGCGCGGAAGAAATCGGCCCCGGTGCGGTCGAGCTTGTTGATGAAGATGATGCGCGGCACGTTGTAGCGATCGGCCAGCCGCCAGTTGGTCTCGGACTGCGGCTGCACGCCGGCGACGCCCTCGATGATGAACACCGCGCCGTCCAGCACCCGCAGGCTGCGGTTCACCTCGATGTTGAAGTCGATGTGGCCCGGCGTGTCGATGATGTTGATGCGGTGTTCCTTCCACTCGCAGGTGACCGCGGCGGAGGTGATGGTGATGCCCCGCTCGCGCTCCTGTTCCATGTAATCGGTCGTGGTGTTGCCGTCGTGCACCTCGCCGATCTTGTGCGACACGCCGGTGTAATAGAGGATGCGCTCCGTCGTCGTCGTCTTCCCCGCGTCGATATGCGCGGTGATGCCGATGTTGCGAATCCTCTCAAGCGGCGTTGCGGACACGGTAGACCTCCATTAGCCCAGTGGGCATGACCATAACGGGCGCTCCGAGGTCGTCCACCCCGTGCGCCCGTCCCTGTCCCGGCCCCTGAGCCGGCACCAATTCCCGTCACGACATGCCCTCCCGGACCGGGATTTGCAAGTGCGTCTACCGACCGGGAGGCATGACATGCACGTTGCGCTGGCCGCTTCGCGATCGCGCGGGCAGCGCACGATCACGATCCCGTTATCCCGGCGCGCGGTTTACTTCGACCGCGGATCCAGCGCGTCGCGCAGGCCGTCGCCCACCAGGTTGAAGCTCAGCACCACCATGAAGATCGCCAGCCCCGGGAAAACCGCCAGCCATGGCGCCTGGGTGAGGAACCGCTGGGCGGAGTTCAGCATGCTGCCCCAGGACGGCGCCGGCGGCTGCTGGCCGAGGCCCAGGAAGGACAGGCTGGCCTCGGCGATGATCGCGGTGGCGATCGCCAGCGTCGACTGCACCATCACCGGCGGCACGATGTTGGGCAGCACGTGGCGCACCGCCACCCGCCAGGGCGGGTTGCCCAGGGCGCGCGCCGCCTCGACGTAGTCGTTGGTGGCGGCATCGAGCGTCGCCCCGCGCGACACCCGCACGAACACCGGCGCCGCGGTCACGCCGATGGCGATCATGGCGTTCTGCAGCGACGGCCCCAGGAAAGCGGCCAGCGCGATCGCCAGGATCAGGAACGGGCAGGCCAGCATGGCGTCGACCAGGCGGCCGATCAGGGCGTCCACCTTGCCGCCGGCGAACCCGGCCAGCAGGCCCAGCGGCACCCCGGCGCCGGCCGCAATCGTCACTGAAATGACACCGGCCAGCAGGCTGGCGCGGGCGCCGAAGATCACCCGGCTCAGCACGTCCCGCCCGTTCTCGTCGGTGCCCATCCAGTGCGCCAGCGACGGCGCCTTGCGGATCAGGCCCCAGGAAGTCCGCGTCGGGTCGTCCGGCGCCAGCAGCGGCGCCAGCGCCGCCACCACGAAGAACAGCACGATCACCGCCAGCCCCGCCACCGCCGCCGGCCGGCCGCAAAAGCGGTTCATCGCCAGCCGGAACGGGCTGGACGCCACCTGCGCCGCCGGCCGCGCCGCCTTGCCGGCCGTCAGCATCGCCGCGCTCATGCCGCCCTCAGGCGCGGATTGATGAGCACATACAGCACGTCGGCCAGCAGGTTCAGCATGACGTAGGTGGTGGCGGTGACCAGCACGACCCCCTGCACCACCGGGTAGTCGCGGTTGAACACCGCATCCACGATCAGCTTGCCGAAGCCGGGAATGCTGAACACCTGTTCGGTCAGCACCGCGCCGGAGAGCAGCGTGCCGAGTTCCAGCGCGCCCAGCGTCACCACCGGCACCAGCGCGTTGCGCAGCGCGTGGTGCATGATCACCCGCCATTCGCGCAGCCCCTTCGAGCGCGCCGTGCGCACGTAGTCCTGCTCCAGCGCGATCAGCATGGCGCTGCGGGTGTGGCGCATCAGGATGGCGGAGATGGCGTTGCCCAGCACGAAGGCCGGCATGATCGTGGTGGCCAGGCTCTGTCGCCAGTCCTCGGTGAGCGGCACGTAGCCCGACGGCGGCAGCCAGCCCAGGTTCACCGACACCAGCAGGATCAGCATGATGCCGAGCCAGAAATTCGGCGTCGACAGCCCGGCCAGCCCGAGCCCGTTGGCGATGTAGTCGAGCGGGCGATTTTTGTAGACCGCGGACAGGATACCGAGCGGCACGCCGATGCATACGGCCAGCACGAACGCCATGCAGCCGAGTTGCAGGGTCACCGGCAGCTTGGTGAGCACCAGTTCGCCGACGGGCTGGCGGATGCGCCACGAAAAGCCGAGGTCGCCCTGCAGCACGTGGCCGATCCAGTGGAAGTACTGCACCACCAGCGGCCGGTCGAGCCAGAGTTCGGCGCGGATCTGCGCCAGCACCGCGGGGTCGCGTTCCTCCCCGGCGAGCACCAGCGCCGGGTCGCCCGGCATCAATTGCTGCAGACAGAACACCAGCACGGAAACCAGCAACAGCGTCGGCAGAACCTGCGCCAGCCGTGCCCCAAGATGTCCCCTCACTTGGCGAGCTTCATGCCGGGAATGCGGATCAGCCCGTCCGGCACCGGCACGAACCCGGAAACCTTGGTCGACAGGCCGATCAGCAGTTGCGGCGAATAGAGGTAGATGAACGGCACGTCCTTCTCCACCTGCGCCGCCACCTTGGCATACAGCGCCTTGCGGGCGGCCATGTCGGTGGTGTCGCGCGCCCCGTCCAGCCAGCCGTCCACGTCCTTGTTGGAATAGGCCGGGTAGTTCAGCGCCCCGCCGGTATGCAGGAAGCTCCAGGTATTGCCGTCGGCATCGGCGCGGCCGGACCAGCCGATCAGGTAGGCCTCGAAATCGCCGCGATCGGCGGCGTCCAGCCCGGAGGCGAACTCCACCTGCTGCAGCCGCACGTCGAAGCCCGCCTCGGCGGCCATCGACTGGATCACCTCGCCGCTCTGGCGCGTGTCGGGGCTGTTGGCGACGGTGAGCACCACCGGCACCGGCGTCTTCACCCCGGCCTCGGCCAGCAGCCTGCGTGCGGCCGCCACGTCGCGCGCCGGCGGCTTGACGTCCGGGGCGTAGAACGGGCTGGCGGGCGGCACCGCCTGGGCGATCGGCGTGTGCATGCCGTTGTAGACCACCTGCACCAGCGCCGTGCGGTCGATCGACAGTTCGAACGCCTTGCGCACCCGCGCGTCCTGCCCGAGCGGCGTGTTGGCGCGCGGCCCGTGGGCGACGTTGAGGTTGATGCTCTGATAGCCCAGCCAGGGGAACGCCAGCAGCTGCAGGGCCTTGTTGGCGCGCACCGCGTCGGCGTCGGTGGTCAGGATGCGCTCGGCCATATCCACCGCGCCGGACTGCAGGTTGGCCAGTTTCGCCGTGGCGTCGACGATCGGCCGGTAGATCACCCGCGCGAAATGGATCTCGCCGGCGTTCCAGTAGCCCGGAAAGCGGTCCAGCGTGACGTGGTCCTGCGCCACCCGCTCGGCGAAGCTGAACGGCCCGGCGCACACCGGATGGGTGCCGAAATCTTTGCCGCCTGCCTCGGCCGCTTTCGGCGACACGATCATGCCGGCGCGATCGGTGAGCTGGCTCAGGAACGGTGCAGATGGCACTTTCAGCACCAGCCGCACGGTGGCGGGATCGACCACCTCGATTCTGTCGAGCACCGAAATCTCGCTGCGGCGGCTGCTGGCCTGCATGGTCAGGTGACGTTTGAGGCTGTATTCGACGGCGGCGGCGTCCAGCGGCGTGCCGTCCTGGAAGGTCACGCCGGCGCGCAGCTTCAGCACCAGGGTGCGGTTGTCCGTCCACTGCCAAGCCGTTGCGAGTTGCGGCACGATTTCCAGTTTGTCGTTGATATCCAGCAGTTTATCGCACAGGCCGGTGAACACGATGCGGCCGACATAGGTGCGTGCCAGCGTCGGGTCGAGGATATCGGCGTCTTCGTTCAGTGCGATCCGCAGGGTTTGGTCGGGTGCGGTCCGGGCGAGTGCGGGCCAGCCAAGCAGCATGGCCGCGGCGGCGAGCAGAACGGATCGCATGGCGGGGGCCCTTCCCGGTTGGTGGTCGGCGCGGAATCTGCCGAGGCGGGGACCGTCTGGCAAGCGGCGTGCCAGAATGTCCATGCGGCGCATGATCGCCATCCGGCAAGCGGCACCGGCTGGGGCAAGTGGTAGACGTTGCTCCGACTGATATCCAGCGCCCTGGCCTGCTGGCAATCGGCAGGGCGTCCTCGCGGTCGATCATCGCCTTGCGCTCAGTACGCCGGCCTTGCGGGACGAAAGCGGCTCCGTCATGCGGGATTTTTTCCTTGCCCTGCCTCCCGCTTTGTGCTAGGAATTGTTTCGTGCAACCCGCCTCCCTCCCGGCCCCGGTCCAAGCCTTCGCCCCCGACTTCGCGGGTCGGTTCGGTTGCATTCTCGCCGGGCTGGCCAAGCTCGTCGCCGCCGGTTTCCTGCGCAACCCGCGCCTCGCCCTCCTCATCTTCCCGCTCTGGA
>CAIMEK010000523.1 GCA_903839965.1 uncultured Acetobacteraceae bacterium
AGATTCTAACCCTTCTATTGTTGGCCATAATCGCGATCGGTGGAAAACCGACAGGAGCGCCCGATGATCGTGGCGCTCCTCAACCAGAAAGGCGGCGTCGGCAAGACGACGCTCGCCCTGCACCTCGCCGGCGAATGGGCCCGGAAAGGGAAAAGAGTCACCCTGATCGACGCCGATCCGCAAGGCTCGGCGCTCGACTGGTCGGAGCAGCGGGCACGGGAAGGGCTGCCGAGGCTGTTCGGCGTCATCGGCCTGGCGCGCGACACCCTGCACCGCGAAGCCCCCGAGCTGGCGCGTGACGCCGACCACGTCGTCATCGACGGGCCGCCACGCGTCGCCGGGCTGATGCGCTCGGCGTTGCTCGCCGCTGACGTGGTGCTGGTCCCCGCCCAGCCTTCTCCGTTCGATGGCTGGGCATCGGGCGAGATGCTCAAGCTGATCGCCGAGGCGCGCATCTTCCGGCCGCAGATCATCGCCCGTTTTGTCCTGAACCGCTGCGCCGCCCGCACCATCATCGCCCGCGAGACCGCCGTGGCGCTCGCCGACCACGATCCGCCGGTGCTCGCGGCGACGATCGGCCAGCGTGTCGTCTTCGCCGACGCCGCGCAATCCGGTCGCCTCGTCTTCGACATCGACGAGACCAGTCCGGCCGCGCGCGAGATCACCGCTCTTGTCGAAGAAATCGGGAGCCTCGTTCGATGACCGCGCGCGCACCTAGGCGTGGCTTTGCTTCCCGTCCCGGCGACGCCGACAGCTGGGTGAAGGCGCCGGACGTGATCGCGGAGCGCGACCCGGATGCGCAATCCTATACCGCCCGGCTGACCATCGACGTCACGCCCGAGTTGCGCGGCCGAATCAAGGTCACTGCTTTCCGGCGCGGCGTGACGGTCGCCGACATGCTGCGCGCTCTGCTGCTGCGCGAGTTCCCCGAGGACGGGGGAGGCGCGGCATGAGCCCAGCGCCTGACCCGTTCACCCATGTCGAACTGACCTGGATCGAGAAGCGCGTCGAGCACTGGATCCGGTTCGGCCACGACGTCAGCGAGAAGATTCTCGATCGCCGCCGCCGCGTCCTCAGCTTCGCGCCCGGCAGCGTCATCGCCTATATCCGCTGGGCCTCGAACGATTTCGGCACGGTGGTCTCGCGCATCGACATTCTGCGCGCCGTCCATCCCGGCGAGGCCTACTCGACCGTGCCCTTCGTGCGCCCCGGCGGCGAAATCCTCCTGCGCCTGTCCGGCTGGGCGAAGGTCGAGCGCGTGTTGCTGGCAATCGACGCCGTCGAAGCGCTCGGCATCGATCCAACCGACGTCGCGCCGGATCACTGGCGGCATCTGCACAACCGCCTGACCGTCGGCCACGAGCCTCGGCCTTACACGCGCGAACGGCACGAAGCGTGGCTCAAACGTCGGAGGATCGCGTCATGACGCGTTTCGGAGCAGTGATGGTGACGTATTTCGCGACGATGGCGATCGGCGTTTCCGCCTTCGTTCATCCCGCGCCGAGGCTGATCTGGAACGCCAGCGCCAGCGTGCCGATTGGGCTGTATCGCGTGCGACCCGTTGGTGACCTACGGGTCACCGAACTGGTCGTGGTGCGGCCGCCGCCGCCGCTGGCGAACTTCCTCGCCGAGCGCGGCTATCTGCCCAAGAGCGTGCCCCTCCTGAAACACATCTTGGCGCTCCCCGGACAAACGATGTGCCGCGCAGGGCGCACCATCACCATCGACGCCACCGCCATGGGCGAGGCGCTCGACAACGATCGGCGCGGTCGCCCGCTTCCTGTCTGGCAGGGCTGCCGCGTCATCGCCGAGGGCCAGGTTTTCCTCATGAACCGGCAGGCTAAGGACTCCCTCGACGGCCGGTATTTCGGGCCGCTGCCAGCGACAACCATCGTCGGCGAAGCGGCGCCGCTCTGGATCGAGGGGAGGCCGTGACCATGTTGAAATCGTCCCCGCGCACAGCCATTCAGCGCCAACCATCCCGCCCTGCCTCTTTCTCCTTTCCGGCCATACCGCCCGTCGTCGAGCGCTGCTCGATGGCCCGGCGCGCGCGCGGTTGGCGCCAGCTCCTTTGCGTCGGGATCGTTCTCGCGCTGTTGACCGGCGGTGGCGTCGCCGACGCCGAACCGATCGCCGCGAAGCCTCCGAGCGTCGCCGTGACGGCCGATCAGGTTGCCGGCTTCGTGGCGGAAGCCTCACAGCGCTTCGGCATTCCGGCGTCCTGGATACGCGCGGTGATGCGAGCCGAAAGCCTTGGCGACGTGCGGGCGCTGTCGCCGAAAGGCGCCATGGGGTTGATGCAGATTATGCCGGCGACATGGGCAGGTCTGCGTCTTCGCTATGGCCTCGGCGCTGACCCATACAATGCGCACGACAACATCATCGCCGGCGCGGCGTATCTGCGAGAGCTGCATGACCGCTACGGCGCGCCCGGCTTCCTGGCCGCCTACAACGCCGGCCCGGCACGCTATGAAGATCATCTGGCGACAGGCCGGCCGCTGCCCGCCGAGACGCGCGCCTACGTCGCCGTTCTCGCCCCGCTGATCGCCGGCGGCTCGGTCGATGATGCGTTGGTTGTCGCCGTTGTGGCGCGCTCCTGGACGGAAGCGCCCCTGTTCGCGGCGCGTGCGGAGAACAGCCCGGTGCGCCCCCAGCCATCATCCGCGCCGCCATCAGGACAGCCGTCGATCGGCGGCGCAGCGGAGGATTGGACCGCGCTCGCCCCGCAATCCGACGGCCTGTTCGTCAGGACGTCCGCCCGGAATCCGCGGCCATGAGCAAAATCGGGCTTCAGCGCGGTCTGGCGGGCTTTGGCGTGGGTTTGAGTGTCGGACTGGGGGTGCAGGAGAACACGACCAACGGACGGCAAGGGAAAAGCGCCGCCTTCGGACGGGCGCATGTGGTTGGTTTTGTTAAGTATTTTTGGCATTCCGAGAGCTGGCCCTGCTGGCGCCCTGTCGAGAAACATCAACGATTTCAACGTTCCCAGCGCCGTCGCCCATTCCTCGCCCCCGGAGATCAGCCGTGAACCGCCACGGTGACGACCTGCATATTCGCCCCGGCCGCATCCGCGACGGCGGGCGCGGCGGAGGGCGCCCCAAGAGCTTCGTCGGCGAGGTCATGCGGGCCGCGAAGAAGGCCGGCCATGTCGGCGAAAGCTTCGGCCGAGGCAAGGGCGGGGCCAGCCGTTCACGCTTCGGTCGAGGCCGGCGCGCGGCGCTGTCTCTCTCGCTGCGCTCGATCTCCCGCCGGGTGGTGATGAAGGCCCGCGTCGTCCGACATCACGGCACACGCTTCCGCTCCGCGCCGCTCCCGAAGCACATCGCCTATCTGAAGCGCGAAGGCGTCACGAGGGACGGTGCGGACGCGCGGATATTCGACGCGGCGTCGGACGCCGGCGACGAGCGCGCCTTCGCCGGGCGGTGCGAGGATGATCGCCACCATTTTCGCTTCATCATCTCGCCTGAAGACGCCGCCGAGTTGGAGAATCTCCGCACCTTCACGCGCGAGCTGATGGCCGACGTCGAACGAGACCTCGGCACGAAGCTCGACTGGGTGGCGGTGGATCACTGGAACACCGACAATCCCCATGTCCACGTCCTCATCCGTGGCCGCGCGGACGACGGGCAGGATTTAGTGATCAGCCGCGACTACATCAGTCGCGGCTTTCGCGATCGCGCCGCCGAGCGCGTCACCCTGGAGCTCGGGCCGCGCAACGAACAGGAAATCCGATCCGCCCTGGGGAAGGAAGTCGAGGCCGAGCGCTGGACTAGCCTCGACCGGACACTGCGCAACATTGCCGACGACGGCGCCGGCGTCGCCGATCTACGCCCTGGAGCGCCGGACGAAGATCCAGACTTGCGGCGGTTGATGCTCGGCCGGGCGGCGAAGCTCGAACGGCTTGGGCTCGCGGAGCAGGTTGGCGCTGCGCGCTGGACGCTGAAGCCCGGTCTCGAGCAGATTTTGCGCGACCTTTCGATCCGCGGTGACATCATCAAGACCATGCATCGAGCGATGACCGGCGCGGGTCGTGAGCCGGATGTGTCGGGTTTCGCCCTGCATGGCGATGATGCCGGTGACTCGGTGCTCGGCCGGCTGGTTGCGCGGGGGCTGCACGATGAGCTGAAGGGGACCGCCTATGCGATCGTCGCGGGCGTCGATGGGCGCACCCACCACCTGCGCTTCTCCGATCTGGAGATGACCGGCGACGCCAGGCCCGGTGCGATCGTCGAGGCTCGGGCCTATGAGGGTGCGAACGGACGGAGGAGCCTGTCTCTCGCCACGCGGTCCGACCTGACGATTGAGGCTCAGGTGACCGCACGCGGCTCAACCTGGATCGACCGGCAGCTTCTCGCGCGGGAACCGGCGACCAGCGGCGGCGGATTCGGTGCCGAGGTGCGCGAGGCGATGGACCGTCGTGTCGATCACCTCGTCGAGGAAGGTCTAGCGCGCCGGCAGGGGCAACGCATTGTCTTCGCGCGGGATCTTCTCAACACGCTGCGGCGACGGGATCTGGACGAGGCTGCGTCAAGGCTCGCTGCCGAGACGGGGCTTGGGCATCGCCCGTCAACCGAAGGCGAGCATGTCTCCGGCGTCTACCGTCAGCGGGTCACCCTCTCGTCCGGACGCTTCGCGATGATCGACGGCGGTCTCGGCTTCCAGCTCGTCCCATGGCGACCGGCGCTCGAACACCACATCGGCAAGCAAGTGTCCGGAGTCATGTCGTCGGCCGGCAGTGTCGAGTGGAGTTTCGGGCGAAAGCGCGGGCTGGGTATCTGATTTATGGCGATGGCAGATACGGGCAGAACCCGGACCTTGAAGCATGTGCCGCCTCACCAGAGGCCTGGGACCAACCTCCATAGGATCAGGCGGCCATAGTCGCGATGGCCGGGCAACCCGGTCCACACCATCCGGTCCTCCCACGCAGCCTGTATAGCGAGGACAACCGATGCGAGCGGGGCGGGGATCAGCGCCCATAGCGAGCCAAGCGAGTGGCGGTCCGACCCGGATGGGACGGATCGAGCTGCGCATTAGCGGACTGCCGCGACCGCACCCAGCACCAGTACCGTCCAGACCGCCACTACGCGGAAGAGACGTTCCGGGGCACGACGGAACAGCGCAGCACCGCCCCAGGTGCCGACCATGTAGAGCGGTGCGAGCCACACGGCGCGGAGCAATGCTTCCCTGTCCAGCACGCCTGTACCAGCTGCCACGGCCGCCGTCGCCGCCTGGGTCAGCACCACATATATGACCAGCCCAGCCCGGTCGCATGCAGCACCTCCGTCCCCGGCGAGCAGCCATAGCGCCGCGGGCGGCCCACCGATGCCCGCGAGCCCGTTCAGCACGCCGCCGGCCACACCCACCACGAGCGTGCCGGGCAGCCGTGCCGGCCCCTGGCGGTGCCAGCCCACGAGCAGGAGCAAGCCGCTGCCGACCACGGCCCAGCCGACCAAGTGCCGCACCAGTTCCGGCTCGAGCCACAGCACCGCTGCCACGCCGAGCGGGGTCGCCACCGCGGCCGCGCCCGCCATTGGCAGCACAAGACCGCGCTGCATCGTCCGCCAGGAGGCCCCCAGCATTTGCCAAGCCGTGAGCAGGTTGACGGCCACCACTGTGCCGAGCGAGGCGGCCGGGCCGAGCAGGACGGTACAGACCGGCGCCGTCACCAGCGCGCCGCCGAAGCCGGTGAAACCGCGCAGCACTCCTGCCGCCGCCGCCGTCGCGGCGAGCGCCCATGCCGTGCCCAGGCTCACGCGCCGTCGCGCGCCAGGCCGGCGCGGTAGGCGAACAGGGCCGGTGCACCCCCCGTGTGCACGAACAGCACGCGCTGTCCCCGCCCAAGCTCGCCGCGGCGGACCATCGCGACCAGGCCGGCCATCGCCTTGCCAGTGTACACCGGGTCGAGCAGCAGTCCTTCCGTCCGAGCCGCAAGGTGGATCACCTCGCGCACTGCCTCCGTGAGCACGCCGTAGCCCGGGCCGAGTGCCGCGTCGTCGGTCCGCACGGTCCCGGTCGGCGGTGGGGGATGGCCGAGCAGCGCGGAGATGCGGGACGCCAAGTCTTCGACGCGGACCTTCTGTGCCGCCGCGTTTCGGCGCACGCAGATGCCCGTCACCGCCACGTGGGCGCCGAGAGCGTGCAGACCAGCGACCAGCCCGGCATGGGTGCCTCCGCTGCCCGAGCCGACGACCGCGTGGTCGAAGGCGACGCCCGCCGCATGGCACTGCTGCACCAGTTCCAGCGCTGCGGCGGCGTAACCGAGGCCGCCGACCGGACTGCCGCCGCCCTCCGGAACCTTGTAGGGCACCCCGCCCCGGGCACGGACGCGTCGCGCTACCTCTTCCATCGCGCCGTCCAGGTTCGCGTCGGCCTCGATGGGGAAGCGGTGTACGGTCGCGTCGAGCAGGTCGAGCAGCAGGCGGTTACCGGAGAGTAAGTAATCGCTATCCTGGCGCGCAACCCGCTCGATGAGGGCGAGGTCGCAGGCCATACCGGCCCGCCGGGCCGCAGCGGCGGTCAGGCGCGCGTGGTTGCTCTGCACCGCGCCGCAAGTGACCAGCGTATCGGCGCTGGCAGCGAGCGCGTCGGCCAGGATGAACTCCAGTTTGCGAACCTTGTTGCCACCCATCGCGAGGGGAATTGCATCATCGCGCTTGGCCCAGATCTCGGGCCCACCCAGGGCGGCGGAGAGGCGCGGCAGCGGTTCCAGCGGCGTGGGACCGTCGAATAAGCGGTGGCGGGGGTGATGCGCGAACAGCATGGGTCCATCCTGCCCGTCGTCCGCCGTCCTGGCGAGCGGACAGGCGGCATGGGATCATGCCGTCCCGGGATGGTCCGGCGACTCGCGGAGACGCTCGAACAAGCGGTCCGCCGCAGCGGACGGCGCCGTTGAGCGCACCACGCGCAGCGCGAGCGGCACGTCCCACACGGCGTCCCCCGCACGCACCAGCCGACCGGCTGCGAGGTCGCCGGCGACCAGACTCTCGGGCAACCAAGCCAGGCCCGCACCTTCCAGCGCCAACGTCCGCAAGGCTGCAGCAAGGCCATTCTCCGCCACCGTGCGCAAGTGGTGCGGCGGAAAACGGCTTCGCCGCGCCGCGGCGACCGCGCGGCCAATGTAGGTGCCAGTGCCCAGGCTGAGCCAGTGCACCGGCGCACCGGGCCGGCCTGGCAGCGGATGGCGCGGTGCGACGCCGGTGCTACCGGGCGCCGAGACGGGTACCAGCCGGTCGCGGCCAACCTCCAACGCGGCGAGGGCGCCGGTGTCGGGCGGAGGAGGTTCGGCGGCGGCATAAAGCAAACCGAGATGACAGATACCCTCGCGCAGGCGCCGGGCGATACCTTCCGCGTCATCGGCCTCCACCCGCAGTAGCGGCATCGGCCCGGTACCTGCCCCGTCGGCCGATCACATCAAGTCGGTTAGCTGGCCGATGGCCGCGCTATGTGGCGCCGCGACCACGACGGCGGCGGCCACGGCGGAGCCCACCGCCCGCGTCTGCTCGCGCACGCCCGCGAGGTCGCGCGCAGCGCGTTCGGCGACGGGCAGCAGCAGGCGGCCGGAATCGGTCAGCAGCACCGGGTGCGAGGCGCGGTCGAACAGCGTCGTCCCCGCCCAGTGTTCCAGCGCACGGACGCGCCGGCTCAGCGCGGATTGCGCGACGCCGCGCGCCTGCGCTGCCTGGGTGAAGCTGCCCAGGCGAGCCAAAGCCAAGAAATCCTCGATCCACGCCAGCTGCATGCTGCGACTCTGGCCGCGTGGCGTGGGATTAGTCCAGACCGGTGCCGTCCTGGGATATCAGACCGTCGCCGACGTGGCGACGCAGGGCGGCAGCGTAGCGGCGGGTCAGCTCCGGCATGATCGTCTCGCCCGGTGGCGGCCGGTCGAGGCCCCACACCGTGCGCGGGAAGTCAAGCGGCTGCTGGATGGCCCAGATACGTTCGTGCTTGTCGGGTGACAAGATCTCGGCCGGGTCGCCCACCGCCACCCAGCCGATCGGCACGATTGCGTCCGGGGGCACACGGGTGCGGATGTGGACGACGCCGTTGACGCGAACCTCAGCGCGCCGACCGATGATGGCCAAGTTGAACACGGTGCTGCCAGCGGCGAGAAAGACTTCGTCCTCCACTCGGCAGCCCGTGAGGTAGGCGCGTGGGCCGACCAGGACATGGTCGCCGATCCGCACCGTGGCGCGGCGACTCGCCTTGATCACGGCGTTCTCCATCACGACACATTCGCGGCCGAACTCGATCGTGCCGTCGCCGGCGTCGAGCACCGCACCGTGGCAGATCGCGCAACCAGGGCCGATCCGTACCTCGCCGCAGAGCACGGCGGTGGGCGCCACCCAGGCGGACGGGTCAATGAGCGCCGTGTGGCCGAGGTGTTGGAAATTGGGCATGGGTGCACGCTACCCCATGAGGTCCATCGCCTGACAGGCTATAGGCGGCATGGAGTCAGACCGAAATCGCAAGCCCACTCGAGCTTTCGATTCTATTTCTTCCGGAGTCCTATACCCACGCCAACCAAGGGTCGCTTTGGATCGTGCGCAGACTCGCAAACCGTCCGATTTATACGCTCCTGCATCCGGGACCACGCGTCTCAGCAATTCAGACTTGCCGTTCATTTCCTGAGTCCTTCTGATCTTCAGTCGCCATGAATGCGACCAAGATCCTCTGGGGCCAGGTGCTCCTCGTCAGTGCCGTCGTGCTCGCCTTCATCTGGGCGGCGACGGAATGGACCGCGTGGAAGCTCGGCTTCCAACCTCAGCTCGGCCACCCCTGGTTTGAGCTTTTTGGTTGGCCCGTCTATCAGCCCCCGGCTTTCTTCTGGTGGTGGTTCGCCTACGACGCCTATGCGCGTGATGTCTTCGTCGAGGGCGCCTACATCGCCGCATCCGGCGGAATCGCCGCCGTCGTCGTGGCTGTCGCCATGTCGGTCTGGCGAGCGCGCGAGGCGAAGCGGGTCACGACCTATGGGTCCGCGCGATGGGCCGAGACGCGTGAAGTGCGCCAAACCGGCCTGCTCGGTGACAATGGCGTGCTTCTCGGCCGATGGGGCGGCGATTACCTCCGCCACGATGGCCCCGAGCATGTGCTGTGTTTCGCCCCGACCCGGAGTGGTAAGGGCGTTGGGCTGGTGGTGCCCACCCTGCTGACTTGGCCGGGCTCGGCGATCGTCCACGACATCAAGGGCGAGAACTGGACTCTGACAGCCGGATGGCGGGCGCGGTTCGGCCGCGTCCTGCTGTTCGACCCGACCAATGCGCAGAGCGCCGCGTACAACCCGTTGCTCGAGGTGCGCCGTGGCGAATGGGAGGTACGCGACGTCCAGAACATCGCCGACGTGCTGGTCGACCCGGAAGGTGCGCTTGAGAAAAGGAGCCATTGGGAGAAGACCAGCCATTCGCTCCTGGTCGGTACGATCCTGCACGTCCTCTACGCCGAGCGAGACAAGACGCTCGCCGGCCTCGCCAACTTCCTCTCCGATCCCAAGCGGCCGATCGAGACCACGTTGCGCGCGATGATGACCACGCCGCATCTGGGTGAGCGCGGCGTGCATCCCGTCGTCGCCAGCGCCGCACGTGAGCTTCTGAACAAGAGCGAAAACGAGCGTTCTGGCGTGCTGTCGACGGCGATGTCGTTCCTCGGTCTCTATCGTGATCCGGTGGTGGCGAGGGTGACGCGGCAATGCGATTGGCGCATCCGCGATCTCGTCGAGAACGCACAACCGGCGACCCTCTATCTCGTCGTGCCGCCGTCCGACATTAGTCGCACCAAGCCGCTCATACGCCTGATCCTGAACCAGATCGGCCGGCGGTTGACGGAGGAGCTGGAGTCGAAGCGCCGACGTCATCGCCTGCTGCTGATGCTCGACGAGTTCCCAGCACTCGGCAGATTGGACTTCTTCGAGAGCGCCTTGGCCTTCATGGCCGGTTACGGCTTGAAGAGCTTTCTGATCGCCCAGAGCCTGAATCAAATCGAGAAGGCCTACGGCCAGAACAACTCGATCCTCGACAACTGCCATGTGCGGGTGAGTTTCGCCACCAACGATGAGCGAACGGCAAAGCGTGTATCGGATTCGCTCGGCACGGCGACGGAAATTCGCGACGCCAAAAACTATGCCGGCCATCGCCTGAGCCCGTGGCTTGGACACCTGATGGTTTCCCGCCAGGAGACCGCTCGCCCTCTGCTGACGCCCGGCGAGGTGATGCAGCTTTCGCCCGACGACGAGCTGGTGCTCGTTTCAGGCTGTCATCCGATCCGCGCCAAGAAAGCGCGTTATTACGAAGACCCGCAATTGCAGGCGCGGATCCTGCCGCCGCCCAAGCAGAACGCCGCAGTTCCGATCCCCGGCTCCGCCAATGCGTCGATGACCCAAGACGCGGGCGACTGGCAGGAATCGATCGTTGCTCCGGCCTCTACTGACGATCCGGACAATGCCGGCATTCGGCGAGAACCGGAACTTCCCGAGCACGAAGAGATCGTGCCCGAACCACGCACGCCGGCACAGGAGTTTGAATTGGCGGAAGACGAACCGGATGACGACGCCCAGCGTCTCCAAATCCTGCGACGCAACGTCCGAACCATCGCGCGCCAGGTGACGCTCGATCCTGCCGACGACATGGGGCTCTGAAGCGGGATGCGCACCAAGCACACCTTCCGCCTGCCGCCGGATCTCGCCGGCAAGCTCGCCAATTACGCCGCCAGGAAGCATGTGCCGCAGGCGCTCGTGGTGGAGACGGCGCTGGCCTCGCATCTGTCGCCCGACGGCGCCGACCGGCTCGAGGCCGCCCTGGCCCGACGGCTCGATCGCATGACGCGGCAACTCGATCGGTTCGAACGGCATGTCACGATCTCGAACGAGGCGCTGGCACTGTTCGTCCGGTTCTGGCTGACCAGCACGCCGCCACTTCCGGATACCGCCCAAGCGGCGGCCCAGGCGAAGGGTAAGGAACGCTATGACGGTTTCGTCGAAGCCTTGGGCCGACGACTCGCGCGAGGTCGGTCGCTCGCCGACGAGATCGTGTCCGACATAGACGCTGCCCAGTCGACCGAGGCCCGGGAAAGTCAGACGTCATAAGGATCGACATTGCCGATCGCATGTCTTTCTACGCCACGGCCCTACGATCCCATCAGCCTTGTTGCGCGTGCCCGTTTCCGGCTCTTTCTAATCAACCCTGCTGATCCATCCGCCTCGACGAGGCGAGTTTGCGGGGTTCGATGTGACGACGCTCTCCTTCCGATCCGAAGCCTTTGCCCGTGGCGCGCGCATGCTGCGCACCGCGCTCGGACCAGCGATCGCCGGCTATCTCGAAGACCCCAGCATCGTCGAGGTGATGCTCAATCCCGACGGCCGCCTGTGGATCGACCGGCTATCAGGCGGGCTTGAGGACACCGGCTGCCGGGTCACGCCGGCTGATGCCGAGCGGATCGTCCGGCTTGTCGCCCATCATGTCGGCGTCGAGGTTCATGCCGGCTCACCGCGTGTCTCCGCCGAGCTGCCGGAAAGCGGGGAACGGTTTGAGGGCCTGGTCCCGCCCGTCGTCGCCGCGCCGTGTTTCGCCATACGCCGCCCGGCCGTCGCGGTCTTCACCCTCGGCGACTATGTCGACGCCGGTATCATGTCCGGCGCGCAGGCCGAACTGCTGCGGATAGCGGTCCGAGAACGGAAAAACATCCTTGTCGCCGGAGGCACCTCGACCGGCAAGACCACGCTGGTCAACGCGCTCCTCGCCGAAGTCGCCAAGACCGGAGACCGGGTGGTGCTGATCGAGGATACCCGCGAGCTGCAATGCACAGCACCCAACCTGGTGGCCCTGCGCACCAAGGACGGGGTGGCCTCACTGTCCGATCTCGTCCGTTCATCGCTACGGCTGCGGCCCGACCGCATCCCGATCGGCGAGGTGCGTGGCGCCGAGGCGCTCGATCTCTTGAAGGCCTGGGGCACCGGCCATCCCGGTGGCGTCGGCACGCTGCACGCCGGTTCCGCCATCGGTGCGCTGCGCCGCTTAGAGCAGCTTATCCAGGAAGCGGTCGTCACCGTCCCTCGCGCCCTGATTGCCGAGACCATCGACCTCATCGCCGTGCTCACCGGCCGCGGTTCGGCGCGACGGCTCTCGGAACTCGCCCGCGTCGACGGGCTTGGGCCCGGCGGCGACTACGTCCTCACCCAAGCAGGAGAACAATGATGCTCATCCACGGCATCCGCCAGCGTCTCGCAACGGCCTGCGCCGTCATCCTTTTCGCCGCACTCACCGCGCCAGCCTATGCCGCCGGCACCAACATGCCCTGGGAGCAGCCGCTGACACAGATCCTGGATTCGATCCAGGGTCCGGTCGCCAAGGTCATTTCGGTGATCGTGATCATCATGACCGGCCTGACGCTGGCCTTCGGTGAGAGTTCGGGCGGGTTTCGAAAGCTTATTCAGATCGTCTTCGGCCTGTCGATCGCCTTCGCCGCCAGCTCGTTCTTCCTGTCCTTCTTCCAGTTCGGCGGCGGGGCGCTGGTCTGATGGCGCATGAAGAGCCTGTCCCCGGCTTCTATGCACCGGTCCATCGCGCCCTGACCGAGCCGATCCTGCTCGGCGGCGCGCCGCGGGCGGTGGCGATCGTCAACGGCACGCTCGCCGCCGCCGTCGGGCTGGGCCTTCGCCTCTGGATCGTTGGCGCGGCCATCTGGCTGATCGGCCATCTGGCGGCGGTCTGGGCCGCTAAGCGCGATCCCGCCTTCGTCGAAGTCGTGCGCCGGCATCTGCGCTACCCGCAACACCTGGTGGCGTGAGGGCTCGCCGATGATGAATCTCGCCGAGTACCGCCGCCGCAATCAAAGCCTCGCCGACTTCCTGCCTTGGGCCGCGCTGGTCGAGAAGGGCGTCATCCTCAACAAGGACGGCTCCTTCCAGCGCACCGCCCGCTTCCGCGGTCCCGACTTGGATTCGGCGACGCCCGCCGAACTCGTCGCGATTACCGGGCGCCTCAACAACGCGCTGCGTCGCTTGGGCTCCGGCTGGGCGATCTTCATCGAGGCCCAGCGCCAGCCCGCGAACCGCTATCCCGAGAGCGTTTTTCCCGACGCTGCCTCCAGTCTCGTAGATGCCGAACGCCGGGCGCAGTTTGAGGAGGAAGGCGCGCATTTCGAGAGCCGGTACTTCCTTACCCTGGTCTGGCTGCCGCCGGCCGACGACGCCGTCCGCGCGGAGGCCTGGCTTTATGAGGGGCGCACGCGGGAGGGCGCCGACTGGCGCGCCACGCTGACCGGCTTCATCGACCGCACCGATCGGGTGCTGGCGCTGATCGAGGGCTTCATGCCCGAATCCTCCTGGCTCGATGATCCGGAGACGCTCACCTACCTTCACTCCTGCGTCTCGACCCGCCGCCAACGCGTGCGCGTGCCCGAGACGCCGATTCACCTCGACGCCATCCTGGTCGATGAGGACCTGACCGGTGGCCTCGAGCCGCGTCTCGGCCGCGCCCATCTGCGCACGCTCACCATCATGGGATTCCCGTCGCAGACCTGGCCGGGTTTGCTTGACGACCTCAACCGGCTCGCCTTTCCCTATCGCTGGTCGACCCGCGCGATCTGCCTCGACAAGACCGACGCGGCCAAGGTGCTCGGCCGCATCCGCCGCCAATGGTTCGCCAAGCGCAAATCGATCATGGCGATCCTGAAGGAGGTCATGACCAACGAGGCGTCGGTGCTGATGGACAGCGACGCCGCCAACAAGGCGCTCGACGCCGATGCGGCGCTGCAGGAACTCGGCTCCGACCTCGTCGGCCAGGCCTATGTCACCGCCACGGTCACGGTCTGGGACGAGGATCCCCGCATGGCCGACGATCGCCTGCGTCTGGTCGAGAAGACCATCCAGGGTCGTGACTTCACCTGCATGCGCGAGACGGTGAACGCCATCGAGGCGTGGCTCGGAAGCTTGCCGGGCCACGTCTACGCCAATGTCCGCCAGCCGCCGATCTCGACCCTCAATCTCGCCCACATGATGCCGTTCTCGACGGTCTGGGCCGGGCCGGAACGGGATGAGCATTTCCATGCGCCGCCGCTGTTCTTCGCGCGGACGGAAGGTTCGACGCCGTTCCGGTTTTCGCTGCATGTCGGCGATGTCGGCCACACGCTGATCGTGGGTCCGACCGGCGCGGGCAAGAGCGTGCTGCTGGCGCTGATGGCGTTGCAGTTCCGCCGCTATGCGGGCGCGCAGGTGTTCGCCTTCGACTTCGGCGGTTCGATCCGCGCGGCCACGCTCGCCATGGGCGGCGACTGGCACGATCTCGGCGGCGCGCTTGGCGACGACTCGGCCGAACCGGTGGCCCTGCAGCCGCTCGCCCACATCGACGAAGCCGGCGAACGCGCCTGGTCGGCCGAATGGATCGCGGCGCTGCTCGGCCGCGAGGCCGTGACCATCACCCCGGAACTGAAGGAGCATCTATGGTCCGCACTGACCTCGCTCGCCTCGGCCCCGATCGCCGAACGGACGATCACCGGCCTGTCGGTTCTCTTGCAGTCGAATGCGCTGAAGCAGGCCTTGAAGCCCTATACCGTAGGCGGTCCCTGGGGACGATTGCTCGATGCCGAGACGGAGCGGCTTGGCGACGCCGAAATCCAGGCCTTCGAGACCGAGGGCCTGATCGGCGCGGGCGCCGCGCCGGCCGTCCTCTCCTATCTCTTTCACCGTATCGAGGACCGGTTCGATGGGCGCCCCACGCTGCTCATCATCGACGAGGGCTGGCTCGCGCTCGACGATCACGGCTTCGCCGGCCAGCTCCGCGAGTGGCTGAAGACGCTCCGGAAGAAGAACGCCTCCGTCATCTTCGCCACCCAGTCGCTCGCCGACATCGACGGCAGCGCGATCGCGCCAGCCATCATCGAGAGCTGCCCGACGCGGCTCTTCCTGCCCAACGAGCGCGCGCTCGAACCACAGATCGCCACCATCTATCGCCGCTTCGGCCTGAACGACCGGCAGATCGAGATCCTCAGCCGCGCGACGCCGAAGCGTGACTATTACTGCCAGTCGCGCCGCGGTAACCGCCTGTTCGAGCTGGGATTGAGCGAGGTCGCGCTCGCCTTCATCGCGGCTTCGTCCAAGACCGACCAGACCGCCATCGCAGAGACGATCGCCGTCCACGGTCGCGACGGATTCGCCGCCGCATGGCTTCGCGGCAAGGGCCTCGATTGGGCGGCGGACATGCTCGTCAACCGCAGCCAGGAGGTTTCCCCATGACCCATCGTCGCCTACGCACGGCGTTTACCGTCGGCGTCGCCGCCCTCACGCTGGCCACCGCCAGCGTCCCCGCGCACGCGCAATGGATCGTCTTCGACCCGACCAATTTCACGCAGAACGTGCTGACAGCGGCGCGCGAGCTGCAGCAGGTCAACAACGAGATCCAAAGCCTGGAGAACCAGGCGACCTCGCTCATCAACCAGGCCAAGAACCTGGCGAGCCTGCCGTATTCCTCGCTGGCCCAGCTCGAGCAGTCGATCACCCAGACCCAGCAGCTCCTCGCTCAGGCGCAGCGGATCGCCTATGACGTCACCACCATCGACCAGGCGTTCACGCGGACGTATCCGCAGGCCTATTCGAGTGCGACCTCGTCTCAACAGCTCGTCGCCGATGCGCAGACCCGCTGGCAGAACTCGCTCGCCGGGTTCCAGGACGCCATGCGCGTCCAGGCAGGCGTGGTGCAGAATCTCGACAGCACCCGCACCCAGATCGACGCGCTGGTCTCATCCAGCCAATCCGCGACCGGCGCGCTTCAGGCCGCCCAGTCCGGCAACCAGCTTGTCGCGCTCCAGACCAAACAACTCGCGGACCTCACCGCCGTCATGGCGGCGATCGCCCGCGCCCAGAGCCTGGAAGGCGCGCGCAATGTCGAGAGCCAGGAGCAAGCGCAACAGCAGCTCTCCCGCTTCCTCAACTACGGTCAGGGCTACCAGCCCCAGACCGTGCAGATGTTCCACTGATGCGCGGTAGGTTGCTCAATATCGCTGCGATCGGTCGCGCCGCCGGGTTCGTCGCGGTCGCGGCGGCGATCGTCGCGACCGCCATTCACTTCCGGCACGACGACACGGGCGCGGATGCGTCCCTGCGCAACCCTTCGATCCACAATGATCCGCTCGCGCGTGAGCTGGCGCGCTGCCAGGTGATTGGCATGGCCGCGAAGGATGACGCAGCCTGCGAAGCCGCCTGGGCCGAGAACCGGCGACGGTTCTTCACCTACCGCAAACCAACGGAGACCTCGCAGGCGCCCGCGCCGTCCTCGACCACACCGACCAAGGGCAGGTAGGCGACATGGGCGGCACCGGCGTCATCGACCGTTTCCTGGGGATATTCACCCAGTACATCGATTCCGACTTCGGTCTCGTACAGGGCGATGTGCGCTGGCTCGCCGGCGTGCTCATTGTCATCGACATCACATTGGCCGGCCTCTTCTGGGCGATGGTGCCGGACGAAGACGTCATCGCACGCCTGATCAAGAAGACGCTCTATATCGGCGTCTTCGCCTTCATCATCGGCAACTTCAACAATCTCGCGCAGATCATCTTCAATTCGTTCGCCGGGCTCGGCCTCAAGGCTGGCGGCGGGACGCTCAGCCAGGCGCAGCTCCTTCAGCCGGGCCGTCTCGCCCAGGTCGGCATCGACGCCGGCAAGCCGATCCTCGACTCGATCTCGGGGCTGATGGGCTTCGTCAGCTTCTTCGACAACTTCATCCAGATCGCCATCCTGCTGATCGCGTGGCTGATCGTCGTCATCAGCTTCTTCATCATGGCGATCCAACTCTTCGTCAGCCTGATCGAGTTCAAGCTCACGACGTTGGCAGGATTCGTGCTGGTGCCCTTCGGCTTCTTCGGCCGCACCGCCTTCCTCGCCGAGAAGGTGCTGGGCAACGTCGTCTCGTCGGGGGTGAAGGTCCTGGTGCTCGCCGTGATCGTCGGCATCGGCTCGACGATCTTCGGACAGTTCACCAGCGGCTTCAACAATCCGCCGACCATCGACGACGCGCTGACCCTGATCCTCGCGGCGCTGTCGCTGCTCGGCCTGTCGATCTTCGGACCTGCGATCGCCAACGGTCTGATCGCCGGCGGCCCGCAGCTCGGCGCCGGGGCGGCCGTGGGGACGGGACTGGCGGTCGCAGGCGTCGGCGCAGCGGGTGCGGCCCTCGCGGCCGGTGGTATTGGCGCTGCTGGCGGTGCCCTTGCTGGGACAGCGCGAGCGGGCGCGAGCGTCGCGGGTGGCGCCACCGCTGCCTATCGTGCAGGCGGCCTCTCCGGTGTCGCCGAGGCGGGCGTTTCGGCCGCAGCCAGTCCCCTCCGGCGCGCGGCGTCCAGCCTCCGCGAAAGCTTCGCGGCCGGGGGCCGGGCCGTGACGGGGGAGGCGAGCCCGGCGGGTGCGAGTGCTCCGAGCCAGACCGAGACATCCGGACCGCCGGCCTGGGCGCAACGGATGAAGCGCAACCAGACCATCAGCCGCGGCGCCTCCGCCGCTGACCATGCCGTCCGCTCCGGCGATCGTCCCAGCGGCGGCAGCGGCGTCGATCTCTCCGAAGGAGAATAGAAAATGTTCCGACGGCCAACCGTCCGCTACGGCGCGACCCCCAAACCCGAGACGCCCTACCAGAAGGCCGGCCAAGTCTGGGACGAGCGGATCGGATCGGCGCGGGTACAGGCGAAGAACTGGCGGCTCGCCTTCTTCGGCATGCTCGTGCTCAGCTTCGGCCTTGCCGGTGGCCTCGTCTGGCAGTCCGCGCGCGGCACGATCACGCCGTGGGTGGTGCAGGTTGACAGGTTCGGCCAGTCGCAGGCCGTGGCGCCCGCCGTCGCCGATTACCGCCCGACCGATCCCCAGATCGCCTGGCACCTCGCACGCTTCGTCGAGGAAGTGCGCAGCGTGCCGGCCGATCCGGTTGTGCTGCGGCAGAACTGGCTCGATGCCTACAGCTACGTCACCGACAAGGGTGCGCTGGCGCTGAACGACTACGCGCGCACCAACGATCCCTTCTCCAAGGTCGGCAAAACACAGGTCTCGGTCGAGGTGTCGAGTGTGATCCGCGCCTCCGACGACAGCTTCCGCGTCGCCTGGACCGAGCGGCGCTATGCCGACGGCTCGCTCGCCGCCACCGAACGCTGGAGCGCGATCCTCACCATCGTCGTGCAGACGCCGACCGACGCCGACCGGCTGAAGAAGAACCCGCTCGGCGTCTACGTCCACGCCCTCAACTGGTCCAAGGAGCTCGGCTGATGCGCAAGCTACCCCTCGCAACCCTTCTGCTCGCCTCGGTCTCGCTCGGCGCCTGCTCGACCTGGAAGCCGCCCGAAATCAGCTACGACGACACGCCCCGGCAAGCCGTGCTGCAACCCGATCCGCCCAAGCCAGTGCAGATCGTCGAGCTTCCCAAGCTGCTGCCGCTGCCGGACCAGCTCAAACCGATCCCGGGCGCCAAGACCGCGCCGCCCGAAGCCGCCGATCCGCGCACGCGCGTTGCAGAGGCAAACGGGGCTGCGCGCGTGCAGCCGACCCGCGCCGGCTACATCAATGCGATCCAGGTCTATCCCTTCTCCGACGGGGCGCTCTATCAGGTCTATTCAGCACCCGGCGAGATCACAGACATCGCGCTCGAGCCCGGCGAGCAGCTCGTCGGTTCGGGCCCCGTCGCCGCCGGCGACACCGTGCGCTGGATCGTCGGCGACACCGAAAGCGGTACGGGCCAGACCAAGCGTGTCCATATCCTGGTCAAGCCGACCCGGCCGGACCTCATCACCAACCTCATCATCAACACCGACCGGCGCACCTATCACCTCGAGCTGCGTTCGGACGACAAGACCTATATGGCGTCGGTCTCCTGGGTCTATGCTCAGGACCAGTTGATCGCGCTGCGCCAGCAGAATGCGGCCGCCGTTGCGGCGGCGCCGATCGCCTCCGGCGTCGACATCAACGCGCTGAACTTCCGTTACCGCATAGAGGGCGACAATCCCGCCTGGCGGCCGCTGCGGGCCTTCGATGACGGGCGGCAGGTATTCATCGAGTTTCCGGCTGGCATCAGCCAGGGTGAGATGCCGCCGCTCTGGGTCATCGGCGCGGAAGGCGGAGCCGAGCTCGTGAACTACCGCGTCCAGGGCAACCACCTGATCGTCGATCGGCTATTCGCCGCAGCCGAGCTAAGGCTTGGCGGCGATCCGCAGAAGAAGGTCCGCATCGTCCGTACCGACGGGAGACCGCAGTCGTGACCGACGCGCCCCACGAAGAGGGGGCCGTGCCCGTGGAAGGCGAGCGGACGCCGCAGGAGATGAGGCTTCGGTCGAGCCGGGCTCCTGTGACACGGCTCTCCCGCAAGGTGCTCATGGGTCTTGGCGCTGTCGCGGCCGTCGGGATCGGCAGCGCGCTGTTCTTCGCCTTGCAGCCGCGTCACCAGACCGGCGGCTCCGAACTCTACAACACCGATAACCGTTCGACGCCGGACGGCCTCGCCAACCTGCCGCGAGATTATACGGGCCTGCCGCGGAACGCGCCGCGGCTCGGCCCGCCGCTGCCCGGAGATCTCGGCCGGCCGATCGTCAACGCCGGCGCGCCGGCGCCAGGAATGCCCACGCCGGCCGCGCCACCCGATCCCGAGCAGCAGCGCATCGCCCAGGAACGTGAGGCGGCGCGCACGAGCCATCTCTTCACGCCCACCAACACGAGACAGGTCGCTGCCGCGGCCGTGCCGGGAGCAGCGCCGGCCGCCGACGGCACGGTGGCGCCCGCCGTCGCCGGTTCGAGCGATCTCACCTTGCAGGATCACAAGCTCGCCTTTCTGAACGGCGCCGTCGACCGCCGCACCGTCAGCCTCGATCGCGTGCAGGTGCCGGCGAGCCCCTATGTGCTGCAGGCCGGCGCCGTGATCCCCGCCGCGCTGATCACCGGACTGCGCTCCGACCTGCCTGGCCCCGTCACGGCGCAGGTGACCGAAGATGTCTATGACAGCCCGACCGGCAAGTTCCTCTTGATCCCGCAAGGCGCGCGGCTAGTCGGTCAGTACGACGCCCAAATCGCCTTCGGCCAATCGCGCGCGCTCCTTGTCTGGAACCGCCTGATAATGCCGAACGGGCGATCGATCGTACTCGAGCGTCAGCCCGGCGCGGACCCGGAGGGCTATGCCGGTCTGGAGGATGAGGTCGACAATCACTGGGGCATGCTGTTCAAGGCCGCGATCCTGTCGACCATCCTCAGCGTCGGGTCGGAGGCGGGCACCAGCAACAATGAAAATTCGCTGGTGCAGGCCTTGCGGCAAGGAGCCTCCGACAGCATCAGCCAGACCGGCCGGCAGGTCGTGCAACGCTCGCTCAACGTCCAGCCGACAATCACCATCCGGCCGGGCTTCCCGGTCCGAGTGCTGGTCACTCACGATCTCGTTCTCGAACCCTATCGCGGCTGAGGAGGCTGCCATGGCGAAGCTGAAACTTGGAGCGATCGCGGACGACAAACCGGTGAGGATGACCGTGGAGCTGTCGGCGGTTCTTCATCGCGATCTCGTCGCCTATGGCCAGGCGCTTGCCCGCGAGACAGGCCAGGGCGCCGTCGAGCCCGCAAAGCTGGTCGGGCCCATGCTGGCGCGCTTCATCGCCAGCGATCGCGCCTTCACCAAAGTGCGGAATGTCAGGAAGCCATCCCAGGTGCTTGCAGCGCCGGCCGGCCCGACGACAACGATCGAGCCAGGCTGAGGAACCGCCGGAACGCCGGATTATCATTGCCCGGTAACCAGACGGCGCTGTACGGCAGCACATCCTCGGCTGTCGTGAGAGGCCGGAAGACCACCTCGGGATAGCAAGTCACGGTCCCCGCCTCGCTGATGAAGCTGATGCCGAAGCCAAGAGCGACCAGATGCATCAAGGTCTCTCGTCCGACGCCATAGCGCTCGACAGAAGGATTGTGCCCCAGGTCCGCCAGCCGACGGACTATATTGTTATGAATCTCCGGCCCCGGTGCGTCACGGCTGACGATGAAGTGCTCGTTCTTCAGCGCTTCCCAGCCAATGTTGTCTTCGTCAGCGAGGGGATGCCGCTCCGGTAGGACAGCGAAGACGCGAGCCTCCCACAGGACGGCGGTGTCGCAGTGCGACACCGAGGGTGTCCCGGGGACGAAAGCAATGTCGAGCAGATGCTCGCTGATACGCGCCAAGTGCTCGCTTGCGGAGCCATCGACGATATCGATGGCGATCGCCGGGTGCGTTTGGCGATAGGTGCGAAGCAACTCGCGCACGAAACCGCCCGACAGCGACGACAGGATCCCGATCCGGATTGCGCCCTCCGCACCGCAGCCGGCATTGGCGGCGGCCTTCACGGCGTGATCGACCTCGGCGAGCGCCGAACGCGACCGGTCCAGAAACCGGCGCCCGGCCTCTGTCAGCCGGACGCCGCTCACATCGCGCTCGAATAGGGAAACGCCGAGCTTGTCCTCCAACGCCCGCACCCGCCGGCTGACGGCGGATTGGTGGATGCCCAGAACCTGCGCCGCTCGGCTGAAGCTGAGATGCTCGGCGACCAGAAGCGCCTGAGAAATCGACACAAGCTTTACCACGCGCACGCCTCCTACCCATTCCGTATTCGCAATACGTCAGCGGAGTAGGCTGACACGTGTATTGGGCGAAAAAGCAGCAAAGCACGCCAAATCGATGTACTTTTGGATGCGCTCCGGCGAAACTGGCGTCCAAAGCAGCCTGTCTATGGTCGACATCCTGCGTCAGTCGCTCGCCTAAAATGGTTATTCAAGGCGGCTTAATCAGGTCGTCGATATTCGTCGCCTCGACATACAATGCGGGGCTCTCCCTGTCCAAAGCTCCAAGTTTCATTCCCCCGCCTCCTCGTCGATCGCCCCGTAGCGGGGAAGGGAAACCACCGAGAGTTGACTCCGATCCGCGTAGCTTGCTGAGCGGTGGTAAGAACACGCAATCCAATCAGAGAAGACTCTCAAGCGATCACGCTCTACGAGAACTCCGTTGGTAGGCGCAGACGCAAGATCAGGTCTTCTTCCGCGAAGCCGAAGGTCTCGCGCAGCTGGGCCATGCGTTGTTCCAGCCGCAGCAGCGCGAGGCCCAGGCGCTCGATCTCCTCCTCGCTCAGGGAACCACCTTCGACGCGGCGGATCGCCTGACGCTCGATGACCTGGCGGAGGGTCTCCACCACCATTAGCACGAGCTTCACCAGCCCCTTTTCGACCGTCTCCGGATCGATATTGATCCTGCCGCCGAGCAGGTCGTCCAGGCTTGCATCAGGCGGCGTCATGTCGAGCCTGCTCATCGGTTTGCCTTTCTGTCCTTCAGTTCCGAAAACGCGTCATCCACGAAGGAATAGGGCGGCCAGGGCCCGGTGCAGGACACCAGCAGATCCTGCCGGTCGTTCTGAAACCCCGCCACTTCCCGCCGGAAAGCCTCGATCCCAGGCCTTTCGACCAGGAACGATGCGCGCAGATCCGATGACGGCGTGTCGCGCGGCCAAAGCACGCTCGCCACCGCCCAGGGTTCAAGGGCGCCGCACAAGGCGGCATCTAACGCAACCGGCCAGGCGGAAGACGTCTTCGCCAGCGCGCGAAGATAGGCCGTCCCCGGTCCGAGAGGTGCCAAGGGCTCTTCAGCCTGAACCGCCGCTTCACCGGTGCTCTCCCCGGAGAGCCGCAGCCCGAATTCGACGCGATCGCTCACCAGGGTCAACCGCGCCGTCAGCTGCCGGTAGTGCCGGGAAAGCAGTTGGCGGCAGGCGGCGAGGTCGGCGACGATAGTGCCGAAGCGCAGTGGAATCACCGCGATCTGCGCCATCACCGCCTCGATCACATGCTCATGGCACCAGAGATTGGTCTCGATCTCCGGGACGTCCCAGGTTTCGATCGGGCTCGCCGCCACCGTGATGCCCCGCCAGCGCAGCATCTGCACCGCCGCGCCGCCGATGCCCGGAACGCCGAGCGACAATCCCGGCTTCATTCTTGCGATCCCATACAAATAGAACATGGCGCCGGGACGAAATCCTCAGGGTTTGGCCACACTGGAAACGGCGGCCTTGCGCATCCGTTCCGCGGTGTCGGTCGATGCGAGCAGAACCTTCAGCCCGAGATAGACCAGGTCGACGCCCGCCACCGAAATGGTCGCCTCCCCCCAGATCACCAGCCCCTTGTGCAGAGCCCGGTCCAGCAGATCGGCAAGGACGACGTCACCGCTCCCGGACGGTTCAGTGCGGCGGGGAAAGTTCTCCAAGGTGCAGCCTCGTGAAGTTGTAGGGCGCCCAGGGCCCGGTCAGGATGAAATCGAAGCCGCTGGGCGCATAGGCTTCCATCAGCGCGCGCACGCAGTCCCGCAGCGCTTCCTCGCCGCCTTCGGTCACCAGATAGGCGCCGTTCAGGGCCATTTCGTCTTTCCGCCCATGCAGCGCGGGCGATTGCGGCGCGGCGGCGGCGGCTTCGCGGGCCAGGTCGGCCAGGCGGCGGTGGCTTTCCTCGGTGCAGTGTCGCACCGCCACCAAGACCTCCTGCTGTCGGCGCAACTCGTTCTGCTTGCGGGCGAAAAACGCCGCTCCCGCCGCCTTGGCTGCGGGCGCGGGCTCCGCCCCCGGTTCCGCGTCGAGCCAGCCGCGCAGCCGGGCGGGATCGTAGAACAGCTTGACCCCCCATTCCCGTGCGCCACGGACCTGCGCCAACGCCTGCCCGAGCGCCTCCTGGTGGCGTTCCATCACCCTGATCAGGCTGTCGCGATCGGAAAACAGGGTGCAGAATTTGAGTGGCAAGAGCGTGTGCGCCGCCGCCAGCCCCGCCACCACCCGCTCATGCGCCAAGGCGCGTTCCTTGGTCCAGGCGGATTGCTCCAGCAGGACGCGCAGCGGGGCCTCGCCGAAGATCTCGACCGGAACCTCGCTGACGATGCAGGCCAACCCGCCGCAAGCAACCGTGCCGACCGCAATGCCGGGCAGAATCCCCTCCTCCGGAAGCTCCGCGCCGATCCCGGGTCCAGCGACGATGGCGTAGAGGTAGAACATTGCCCGCCCCCCCTATGCCGCCCCACGCCGGTGTAGCGATACCGACAGGGCGCGCTGGCGCAGGGTCTCGTAGGAAGCGGCCAGCGCGGCCATCGCTGCGGTACGGTCCTCGACGGCATCGCCGGCCAGGTCGGGGTGGTTCCGCCGCGCTGCCTGGTAATAGGCGTTCTTGATCTCCTCGTCGGAAGCCGAGACGCTGACGCCGAGCAGCGCCTGCGCGCGCTCGACCTCGCCGGCGAGCGGCAGGTGGATTTGCACCGAGATGAAACTATAGGGCGCCATCGGGCCGACCATGCGGAAGGACAATCCACCGGAAAACGCCTCGTCCAGCTTGCCCAGCGCGCTCTCCAGCGTGTCCACCGCGTCGCGGTCGAGCAGCAATGCGAGGTCGATAACCGCCTCCGGTTCGGGCGGCACGGTGGCGATGCTGTCCGCGGCAAGGGGGCGGAGCGCGTCGAGGATGTTGATTCCCACCCCCTCCCGCCGGTGCTGGATCTCGTGCATCAGCTCCTCCCCGGCCCCGCGCCGCACCGCTTCGGTGTTGGTGGCCGCCAGGCGCGCGGCAAGATCGCCGATCTGGGCGACTTCCCGCACCACCGTCTGCACGTTCCACAGCACGCTGAGGTCGATCTCGATCCGCTCGCCCAGCTCGCTGAAGGCCCGCTCGAATAGCTTGGCCCCCTCGGTCAGGATGCGCCGCACCATGGCGTCGTCATCGGCGAGCGTGCCGAAGCTCACCGGCAGGACCGGGGCGAATACCATCACGGCTTCGACGATGCGCTGCACCGAAAGCAGCCAGGGGGCGAGCTCGGATCGGCTCCGCCCGCGCAAGCCCCCCGGCGGCGGGCTCATCACCACAGCGGCGAAGGGGCCTCGGACAATGGCCCCGGCATCGGGGGGAACGACGCCGGCGCCCAGTCGCTCGGTCTGGATGACCGCCAGCATGGCAAGCCCGCTCATTTGTTGCCTCCCCGGCCGGTGGTCGCCAGCGCCGCTTCGAAGTGCCTTGCTTCGACCAGTCCGTTCGACGCCGGCACCGCGCCGTTCACCACGTCGCGGATCGTCGCCATGCCGGCCCGGCGGCACAGCGCCTCTAACTCGGCGCCGACCATGCCGTCGGTGCGCTGTGCGAGACTTGCCAGATCGACGTCGTCCGCCAGCTTCATGCGCCCCGCATGCACCGCGAGAATCGCCGTCCGCTCCGACAGATCCGGCCGGTTGAATTCGACCAGCAGGTCGAAGCGTCCCGGACGCACCAGAGCCGAATCGATCTGATCCAGCCGGTTGGTGGCGGCCACCACGGTGACGCCGCGCAGATCCTCGATGCCGTCGAGTTCGGTCAGCAACTGGGCCACCACGCGGTCGGTAACCTCACCGCCATGCTGGCCGCGATTGGGCGCCAGGGTGTCGATCTCGTCGAAAAACACGATGCAGGGCGCGGTCTGGCGGGCCTTGCGAAACACCTCGCGCACGCCGCGTTCGGACTCGCCCACCCACATGCTCAGCAGCTGCGGGCCCTTGACCGCGATGAAATTGGCCCCGCTCTCGCCAGCCAGCGCCTTGGCCAGCAGCGTCTTGCCGGAGCCGGGAATGCCATGGAACAGGATGCCCTTGGGCGGACGCACCCCGGTCTGGCGGAACAATTCGGCGTAGCGGACCGGCCACTCGATCGCCTCGATCAGCAATTGCTTGGTGGCCTCCAGCCCGCCGACATCGCTCCAGCGCTTATCCGAGACCTGGGTGACGATCTCGCGCAGCGCGCTCGGTTGGATATCGGCCCGGGCGGCGGCGAAATCCGCTTCCGTGACCGCCAGCGCGGCGAGCTTCTCCGCCTCGATCCGCGCCTGGTTGAAGTCGATGTCGGGGATTAGGCGCCTCAACGCACTCATCGCCGCCTCGCGACACAAGGCGGCGATGTCCGCGCCGACGAAGCCCGGGGTCTGAAAGGCCAGGGCGGCGAGATCAACCTCGGCGGCGAGCGGCATGCCGCGGGTGTGGATGTCGAGAATCTCCCGCCGCCCCGCCGCGTCGGGCACGCCGATGACGATCTCGCGATCGAAGCGCCCGGGGCGGCGAAGCGCGGGATCGAGCGCGTTGGGGATGTTGGTGGCGGCGATGACGATCACCTGCCCGCGCGACTGCAACCCGTCCATCAAGGCGAGCAATTGTGCCACCACCCGGCGTTCGACCTGACGATCGCCGGTCATCTCCTCGCGCTTGGGAGCGATGGAGTCGATCTCGTCGATGAAGATGATCGCCGGGGCGTGCTGCTCGGCCTCATCGAACATCTTGCGCAGCTGGGCCTCGGAGGCCCCGTACATCTTGTCGATGATCTCAGGGCCGTTGACGTGCAGGAAATACACCCCGGATTCGCGCGCCACCGCGCGGGCGATCAGGGTCTTGCCGGTGCCGGGCGGCCCGCACAACAGCACGCCCTTGGGCGGATCGATGCCGAGATGGAGGAAGACCTCTGGATGCTTGAGCGGCAGCTCGATCATCTCGCGGATGCGGCGGACTTCCTTGCGCAGGCCGCCGACATCCTCATAGGTCACGGCGTTGGAAGGCTCGCCCCCGCCGACGCAGCGCACCGCGGTGCCGGGGCCGATAATTACCGAACCGGCGGGATCGGCAGCTTCGACGGTGAACTCACGCGCCTGCATGCCGCCCAGAATGGCGCGCACCCGGTCGCCGTTCACCATCGGGATGCCGTCGAGCAGCCTTGCCAGGGTGGCGCCCTCGGCCGGACGCGCCCGCCCGCCGATCTCCTTCAGCGTCACCGAACGCGCGAGGCTCACCGCGGCGGGGCTGAGCGCGACCTGCTCGTCGAGCCCCGCACCGGCATTGACCCGCACCAGGCCATCCATCTGGATCAGCTTCTGCCGCCGCTGGGCGGCATGGGCCGGCATCACTCGCGCCACCGTGGTCCGCTTGCCGGCGATCGCGACGGTGTCCCCGACCTGCAGGCCGAGCAGCGCGATATCCTCGGGATCGAGCCGGACCAAACCGCGCCCGACATCGCGTGAGGGCGCCTCCGAGACGCGGAAACCCGACGCAGCGTCCGTCACGACGCGCTCAACGCACTGGCTTCCAGGCGCTCGATCCGGCTGCGCAACTCGCGGTTTTCCTCCTCCAGCCGATGGGCGTTGGAGGACAGGTAGGGATCGCTCTGCCACCAGTTGATGCCCATCGCCATCGCCCGGTCGACCGAGGCCACCACCAGGCGCACCCGGATGTTGAGCAGGTCGACCTCGACCAGGGAAATCGAGATATCGCCGGCGATGACGATCCCCTTGTCCAGCACCCGCTCCAGAATATCCGCCAGTCCAGACGCCTGGACCGAATGCTGCATGCGTTGCTCGTTCATCGCTCGATACTCCTGCCGTTAGTGGACGGCTAACCCGCCAGCCCCGCCGCCCTGGCGACCAGGGCGGCGGTCTGGTTGCGCAGACGCGAAAATTCGCGGCACAGACGGCAATTGATGTTGTCTTCCTGGTAGCCGGCGCAGGACAGCAGCACCGCGGTCGCGTCGCGCAACTGCCCCGCCATTCCGGCCTTGGCCGCGGGATTCGTCGCCTGGTTGAGCGCCTCGGTCAGCCGGCCGATCTTCCGCTCGTGGCCGGCGAAAATGCCCAGCGGGCAATCGATCTTCGCCTCGTCCCCGTGGCGGATCACGACGCATCCTCCTCCAGGATCTGATCGCGCAGATAGCGGCGCGAGCGCTGGTAGTTGGTGACATTCCCCTCGTCGTCCACGCTCACATCGAAGCAGGCGAGCATGTCGGTCGAGGGCGGAATGCGCTTGAGTTCGATCATGTTGACCACCAACTGCCAGCCGCTATCGACCTTGGTCAGGCTGGAAACGTTGTCACCGACCAGCCCGGTCATGTCCCCCAACTGCGCCATCGCGCTGCGCACCACTTCCTGTATCGACGCCATTGCGATTCTCCACCCTGCAAAACTGTTGGTCAGCCCAGTCCACGGGCCCGGTCGCGAGCGATCTTCAACCGCTCCAACAGGACCTGCTCCTCGGCTTCGAAGGCCTCCTCGTCGATCTCACCTCCCTCGAAGCGCTGTTCGAGCTCCATCAGCGCCACGCGCAGGCCGTCCTCGTCGTAGAGCGTGCGCTCCGCCTGCTCGTTCAGCACCTGCGCCAGCCACAGCAGCCCCTTGAGCGGTCCGATCACCGGGCCCAGCAGGACGTTGGCAAGCAATCCCATGGCGGTCAGCCCCAGTTGACGACGATGTTGACGAAATTATAAGGCGGCACCGGGCCGACATATTTGAACCGGAAGCGCTCCCCCAGCTCGGCGTCCATCGCGCGGATGGCGGCGTCGAGTGCTGGCTCAACCGGTTGCTCGACCAGATAGGCGGCATTGATCACCATCTGCTCGCCGATGGTCTTGTTCAGCCTACTCTTATGGATGAAGCCGCGCAGGCGATCGTGGATCATCTGCTCGTCGGAGGTGCGCTTGCGCTCCATCGCCTGCGCGATCAGCTCGCCCAGCCGGACCCGATCGAAATGGGTCCGCTCGGCCGAGCGTCCGACCAGGCTGTCGCGCAGGGTGCGGATGGCGGTGTTCTCGGCGATGATCTCGGGGAAGATCACCCCGTCATGCCACGACGCCTTCAGCCCGAGCTCCACCCGTCCGCGCATCTGTTCCAGCAGCAGCGTCAGCTCGTCGTAGCGCCCGCGCAGCACCTTGGTGGCGATGGTGTGCACGTCGGGGGCGATTGTGCCGAAGCGCACCGGCAGCAGCACGAAGCGCTGCATCACCTCCTCGAGCACCAGGGTATGCGCCATCATGTTGCGCCTGGTGTTGTCGTATTCGATCATCGGGGAATCGCTGACCACCGCGCTCACCTGGCCCTCGGTGATGGTGTGCACCAGATCGCCGCGACCGCCGATCCCCTTGGTCTCGAAGCTAGCCGGGGCGGCGGCGTTGATGATGGCGTAGAGATACTTGCCCTGGGTCTGCTCGGTCACGCTCATGACACGCCCCCGGCGCGCAGCGCGGTTTCCGTCTCGGCGCGGCGCAGCGTCACCGCATTCCCGCCCTCGCCGAGGCCAGCGGATAGCAAGGCCAGCACCTCGTCGCACCATGGCAGCAGCTGCTCGCTGGCCCAATCCGGGCGGGGGAGCAGATACAAATCGTTGAGGGCAAAGAACATCTCCCCGACCACCTTGTCCAATGACGGCAGGATCCGCCGGCGCAGGATGTCCTCGATTTCCCCCCCCTGCGCGGCGTGGTCGGTGCGGGTGAACGGCGCCAGTTCGAGGGCAAAGGCCAGCGTGGTCTGGGCATCGGCGAGGCGTAGCAGCAGGCTCTCCATCGCGGCACTCATGGTTCCCGCCGCCATCGCCGCACCCAGCCGGCGGCGCAGTTCCGGGCGCTGGGCGAGGTTGGCCGCCGCCCGCTCGACGGTGACCCGATCGAGATGCGTCATCGCCGCATCGAAGCCATTGGCGATGCAGGTATCGTTGGCGAACAACTCGCTGAGGGCACCGATCGACAAGGTCTCGCCCAATCGGGCCAGCAGCGGCGCCACCTCGGCCGGCGCCTCGGCGACGATCTTCAGACCGCGCGCGGCGCCGGAGGCGGCGCATTCGGCCACCGGATGGGCGTGTTCGTGGGCCAGCAGCCCCTCCACCGCCAGCGCATCGCCCCAGTAGCCCTCGGCCAGCATCACTTGGCGGTTGACGAAGACGAAGCATTCCCGCTGGTGGCGCAGATCATAGAGGTTGACCATCGGCCGCTGCGGCAATTGCAGCGCCTCCGGCTCGCCCAGGCCGTGGAGCTGACGCAACCGCCCGACCAGCGGGGCGAGGTTCTCTAGCACGAACAGCGTGACTGCCTCGTGCGGCCAGAGGTCGCGCGCGACGTAGCCGCTGATCACCAGCCGCTCCGCCTCGACCACGGTTTCGATATCCCCGACGCAATCCGAAATCACCCGCACAAGCGTGGCGCCGACGGGAAACTCCCTGAACGCCTTGCCCGTGCCGTGCATCGGATCAGGCCTTTCTGAGCTGGACCTGGAGAATGCCGTTGCGGAAGCTGCGCCGTAGCGAGGAAGCGTCCACCGGGACCGGCAGCGCGACCTCCTTGGCGTAGCGCCGCGTTCCGGTGGTCTCCAGCGACAGGACGGAGGCCGCGGCCGTCAGGGTCAGTTCCTCCTCCGCCACCCCGGGCAGTTCGGCGGTGACGACGATCTCCTCGCCTTCGTCGAAGACATCCACCAGCGGCTCGCGCACATCGCTCACCACCGGGCCCTTCGGCGAGGGTCGGACATTGCCGAAGCGCCTGACCTCCGGCGCCCCGCCGAGGCCGGTGCGGATGGAGAAACCATACACCCCCTGCGCCTGGTCCCTCAGTCCCTTGACCTTGAACGCACCCTGGCGTTCAACTTGGTGTTCGCCCTGCTCGACCATGTTGCCCAGCAGCTCGACGAAACTGCCCAGGCCTCGGAAAACCGCACCAATCCCGGCCAGCGGTTCCGCCTCGTCGTCGTGAACGGGTTCCTTGGGCTTCTTCGTCATCCTAGCCCCCTTTCAGTATTCGATCAGTGCTTCGGCCCGGCGCGCGGGTGGCCGAAAATTCGGCATGGCATCCGCATGCTTCCGAACGCGCGAGGCCGGCGTCGCCGGCTTGCCCAGCAGCGCGCGCTTGAGCGCGGCGAGTTCCGTCTCGAGTGCTGCCAGCTTGCGCTCGGCGGCGTCCTTGCGGGCGACCCAGGCGCCCAGTTCGCGCAGCAGCCGAGCCCGCTCATTCTCCAGCCTGGCGAAGCGGCTGACCGCCTGCGTCCGGTTGGCCGGAGCCGAGCGGTCGGAAAGCGTGCGCAGCGTCGTCACATCGCGCAGGCTGCGCCGCCGATCCTCCTTCATGACCTCGCCTCCTCACCGAACGCCACCACCGCCAGCTGGGGGGCGTGGACACGCGACGGCGGCGGGCAATGGCGCGCGATCAGAGCGAGCAACACCCCGCGCCTGCGATCGAACTCGGCGGGGACGATGCGCTCGCCGGCGGCCGCGCGCGACCCGAGGACGTCGATGCAGAGCTGAACAAAATCCTCGTCCTCGACACTCAGCATCATGGCGCCGCGCGCGGCCACGCGGGCGATCATCAGGCTGGCGCGCATGGTCGGCGTCTGCCCGTATTCGCCGCTCTCGCGGAACTCCCGCACCAGATCGACGATCCTTGAAGCGGGCAGAGGCGCCATCCCGGTCCGTGCGGCGGTGATAAGAATCTCCATCTCGCGGTCCGGATGGCCGATATCGATGGTGGCCAACCGGTCCGATAGGGCGTCCTGGCTGGAATGCACGCCGGCATATTCCAGGGGATTGCTGGTCAGGATGGCCCGGAAGTTCGGATGCACCCGGATATAGGACTCATCGTGGCTCTGGGCCGGAAGCACCAGCATCTTCTCCTCGAACACGCTGAGCAGCACGTTGTGGGTTTCGGGGCGCGAACGGGTGAACTCGTCATAGACCAGCGTGTAGCCCTCACGGCAGGCGGTGGTCAGGCGATGGTCGGACCAACGCTGGTTGGAGGTTTCCTCGAACTTGGTGACGTTGTGGATGAAGCGGTCAACGACCTTGCGGTAGTGGTAGCCATGCTGGGTGCCGACCAGATCCGAGGTTCCCATCTCGTTGTCGCCGGTGATCACGATCGTCGGACGGCCGAGCTGGGCCGCGACATGCAGCGCCAGCGTCGTCTTGCCGGTGCCGGCGGGTCCACGAAGATGCAGCGGAAAGCCCGCGTCGAGGAAGCCGAGCGCCCGGCGCGTCAAAGCCTTAACGGCGTCGGTCTCGACGAAATCGGCCCGAGGACGGGGCGTCAGCAGGGTCTGGACCGACCCGATCGGGGAAGCTGCTTCAATGGACATGGCGATCTCCTTTACCACGACGAAATCGTACCGGCCGGCGACGCTATTGTCGTTGCGCCCAGCGTCCGTAAAGCAAACCGAGTTGTGAACGAACGCCCATTGAAAACATCGGAAGATTTTCCACGGTTTCAGTGAAAATGGGCATTCATTCACAAACGCTCCTCGGAGGCCAGGCGTTGATTGCGGCTACGCCGGACCCTTGTGACCGGAGATCACCGATGCCGCAGCTTCGCGCTTCGCCTTCGCCTCCGCCTCGCGCTTTGCCGTCGCCTCGGCTTCGCGCTTTGCCGTCGCCTCGGCTTCGCGCTTCGCCATCGCCTCGGCCTCGCGCTTCGCCGTTGCCTCGACCTCGCGCTTCACCATCGCCTCGGCCTCGCGCGTCGCCGTCGCCTCGGCCTGGGCACTCTCCCGCCGCACCGACGCCGCACCGACGCTCCCAGCCGCGTGCGAGTGCCAGATCTCCGCTGCGGCGCACCGATCCTTGGTCAAAGAGGCAAGGAAGGCGCGATGGTGCTTTCCTATGGCAGCAACATCGTTGCGCAGGGCTGTCTGGTACACCAGACGTTCCCGGCGGTTCTTCACCGCCGATGTTCTCCGGGTGACCGATTCCAGGCTCAGCCATTTGCGCGTCAGCACCCGCCGCCGCTTCGCGCCATCGGCAAGCGTCCGCTTCAACTCCGCAGTCTGTGCGACCCGCTGACGGCGAACATCGCCGATCATTTTATTCGCCGCGCCAAGCACTATCGCCGTGGCCAGGCGGGTGCTGCGCAACGCCTCGGAACGCAGCGCCAGTTGCGCCGCCGCCGTCCGGTGTCTGCTCGCGCGGGCATCAGCCAAGTGCCGCCCGGTATCGTCGCGGATGCAATCCAACGCCTGGCGCCGCGCGGAACCCGCCGACGCTAGCGAATGAACGACCGTGCTCATCTCGCTGCTCAATGACATTAACCGATCCTCCTTGTCCGCATGCTGTCCAGGCGCCCGACCCGGGGCGCGGGAGACGTCCGGTGAAAGCACGACGCCAGTGCGGCGAACGCCCTTTCACCGGTTCTTGCTCCACCCGGTATGGGTCAGGCGGTTTGCGGGCCGGCGGTAAGACCGACGGCTTCGGCGTATTTCAGGTAGGTATCGACGCCGGCGATGACCACGCGGGCCTCGATGGCCAGCAGCTCGATGCCGACCAGGGAAACGCGAACCCAGGCGTCGACCACCACGCCCTTGTCCAGGATGCGGTCGATGACCTCGGCCAGACTGCTGGACGCATTCACTTTTTCGACAGCCATAGTTGATGTCCTCCAGATTGAGTGACCTGCTTGCCCAGAGATTCCAGGCGGGATGAATGGTGGTCGAAAGACTACTTGCCTGATAGGCAGGTCCTGCCCGCCGCGAGAGGCACCGATTCCGGGTCGGGTGCAGCGGACATGAGGGCCAGTACCGACGTATCCCCCTGCCACGGCGGGGATATCCCGCCATCGAGGGGGGGGGGAACACTCATGCGGGTGGTATTTTCCGTATCCTCAGGCTTCCGACGCTGCCGCGGCAGCCTAAGGAGACATTGACTTTCCAATCAAAGCATGCTTGAATTTTTAGTCAATAGTCAATAGTCAATAGTCAATAGTCAATAATTATATAGTAATTAGCAT
>CAIMEK010000524.1 GCA_903839965.1 uncultured Acetobacteraceae bacterium
CACCGCCACCGGCAATGTGGACGTGATCACCATCGAGCACATGCGGCGCATGAAGCACCGCGCCATCGTGTGCAACATCGGCCACTTCGATGCCGAGATCCAGATTTCGGCGCTGCGCAACCTGAAGTGGGACAACGTCAAGCCGCAGGTGGACGAGGTGATCTTCCCCGACGGCAAGCGGCTGATCGTGCTCTCGGAAGGGCGGCTGGTGAATCTGGGCAACGCCACCGGGCATCCGAGCTTCGTGATGAGCGCCAGCTTCAGCAACCAGGTGCTGGCGCAGATCGAGCTGTGGACCGCGCCGGCCGGGCGCTATCAGCGCGAACTCTACACGTTGCCCAAGCACCTCGACGAGAAGGTGGCCTCCCTGCACCTGGCCAAGGTGGGGGCGAAGCTGAGCAAGCTCTCCGCGCAGCAGGCGGCCTATATCGGCGTCGCGCAGAGCGGGCCGTTCAAGCACGACCTCTACCGCTACTGAGCGGGCTGGCACAGGCCGGGTGTCACGGACAAATCACTCTTCCGACGCATTGCCTTTCGCATGACCCGCTAAAACATCCTTCACCGGCCCGGGCGAAAACCGGGCCGGCGCCAGGATGTTCGGCGCAAGTCGACGAAGGGGAAGTACTGCCATGTCCGCTCAGAGTGCTCAGCTACGCCCGCTCGCCCACGAGCAGCCCCTGACGCGCGCCGTCGAACGGGCCCTCGCATCGGTGCATGACGTGTCGTCCACCTCCGACCTGCTGTTCCTCGAGCGTTGGGAGCTCACCCCGCTGCCCGGGGCGGCGGCGGCGCGGCGGGTGGGCCAGCTCAGACGTGCCAATCCGCAGCTCGCCGCGGAGATCCGGGCCGAACTTGCCGCCGCGCGCCGCGGGTAGCCCGGCGGGCAGGCCATCACGACAGACTGCATGGCTTGAATCCGGGTTGCCGCGCCGCGCCGATTGCCTGCGCCGCCGTTGCAATGGCAGATAGCGCCCAGAGCGGCAGGAGGGGCGGTGCATGGCGGTCGACAAGGTGTATTCCGACGCGGCGGCGGCCCTGGCCGAGCTGCTGCACGCAGGCATGACCATCATGGCCGGCGGCTTCGGCCTGTGCGGCGTGCCGTCGGCGCTGATCGAGGCGATCAGGGCGTCCGGGGTGCGGGAACTCACCATCATCAGCAACAACGCCGGGGTCGACGACGCCGGGCTCGGGCTGCTGCTGCAGACCCGCCAGGTGCGCAAGATGATCAGCTCCTACGTGGGCGAGAACGCCACCTTCGCCCGGCAGTACCTGGCCGGGGAGCTGGAGATCGAATTCAACCCGCAGGGCACGCTGGCCGAGCGCATCCGCGCCGGCGGCGCCGGCATCCCGGCCTTCTACACACCGACCGGGGTGGGCACGCAGATCGCCGAGGGCAAGGAAGTGCGCCAGTTCGACGGCAAGCGCTACGTGATGGAGCGCGCGCTGGTCGCCGACCTGGCGATCGTGCACGCCTGGAAGGCCGACACCGAGGGCAACCTGGTGTTCCGCAAGACCGCACGCAACTTCAACCCCATCATGGCAACGGCGGCGAAGGTGACGGTGGCCGAGGTGGAGATTCTGGTCGGGGCCGGCGAGATCGACGCCGACCTGATCCATACGCCGGGAATTTTCGTCAAGCGGCTGGTGCCACTGCTGCAGGTGCACAAGCGCATCGAGCAGCGCACCGTGCGCCAGCGGCAGGCGGCTTAGGAGGGACCAATGGCCTGGACACGCGAACAGATGGCCGCGCGCGCCGCGCGCGAGTTGCAGGACGGGTTCTACGTCAACCTCGGCATAGGCATCCCCACGCTGGTCGCCAACTTCATCCCCGACGACATCCACATCCAGTTGCACAGCGAGAACGGCATGCTGGGCATGGGTCCGTTCCCGTTCGAGGGCGAGGAAGACGCCGACCTCATCAACGCCGGCAAGCAGACCGTCACCGAGTTGCCCAGCACCAGCTTCTTCGACAGCGCGGCCAGCTTCGCCATGGTGCGCGGCGGGCATATCGACCTGTCCATCCTGGGGGCGTTGCAGGTGGCCGAGAACGGCGACCTGGCGAACTGGATGATCCCGGGTAAGATGGTCAAGGGCATGGGCGGGGCGATGGACCTGGTCGCCGGCGTACGCCGGGTGGTGGTGTTGATGGAACACACCGCCGGCGGGCGCCCGAAATTGCTGAAACACTGCACGCTGCCACTGACCGGGGCGGGCGTGGTGAACCTGGTGGTGACCGACCTCGGGGTGTTCGACATCACGCCCGACGGCGTGGTGCTGGTGGATATCGCGCCGGGGGTGACGGTGGAGGAGATCCGGCAGGGCACCGAAGCGACGTTCAGCGTGCATCCGGATTTGCGGGTGGCGGCGTAAGGAAGGCGAGGGCCCTGCCCTCGACCCGGCAGGGGCCGGGGCAAAGCCCCGCTCAGGGCCAGACCGGCGGCTCGTCCAACGTAATGGTCGCTTCCGCTGGGTTGTCGCTCAGCGAGCCGCCGATTGCCGCCAGCGCGGCGAGGGCGGGATCGGTGGGGTTGCCGCGCCAGAGCACGCGATCGTCCGGGCGCACGCCGGTGCCGAGCAGCCAGCCGGCGGCCGGGGCGGCCAGGGCGGGAGGGATGCCCGCGAAGGCGGCGAAGGCGGCGGCGAAAGCGGTGGGATCGCGACGGGCCCAGGCGCGCAGGGCGGTGGGATCGGCCAGCGGGAGGCCTCGGACGGCGGCCAGCCATTCCAGCAGTACGGCCTCCGCCTCGACCGCTGCAGACTCGTTTGCCGGACGCCATGTTCTGCTGCACATGAAACCTGCGTAGCCGCCTCTTGATTGTGTCACCCGGGCGCGTCTATATGCCCGCCGCTGCCCGGGACCCAGCCCCGGGGCAACGCGTCAGTGGGGCCATAGCTCAGTTGGGAGAGCGCCTGAATGGCATTCAGGAGGTCGTCGGTTCGATCCCGATTGGCTCCACCAACGAACCAATCCACAGCATCATGAGGCGATATGCGTTCGCGAGTAGCCGCCGTTTTGCTGCTTGCCGGCGTGATCGGCGCCGTGCCGGCCCTGGCGCAGACCGTCACGGTAGAGCAGCCCTGGGCGCGCGCTACCGCGCCGCACGCCGCGACCGGGGCCGTTTATGCCACGCTCACCGCCGGCGTCGCCGACCGGCTGACCGGGGCCAGTTCGCCGGTGGCTGCCCAGACGGGGGTGCACGAGACGGTGCAGGACAACGGCGTCATGCGCATGCGCCCGGTGACGGGGGGGCTGGCGCTGGCGGCGGGGAAGAAGATCGCGCTGGCGCCGGGCGGCTACCACCTGATGATGACGGGACTGAAACGCCAGCTCCGGCCGGGCGAAAGCTTTCCGCTGACCCTCAGTTTCGCCAACGAGCCGGCGGTGACGGTGGATGTGACGGTGGCCACGGCCGGGGCGGCGGCGGCGCCGATGGGCCATATGCACATGCCGTGATCACGTCGGGCGGCTGCCCCTGCGCGGCATGGCCGGGCCACGCCCGGCCAGGAAATGTGCCGCTGGGTATTACTCGTCGTCGCTGAGACGGCGCGCGAGAACTTCGCGTTTGCCGACGTGGTTGGCGGGGC
>CAIMEK010000525.1 GCA_903839965.1 uncultured Acetobacteraceae bacterium
CGTCGTGCATGATGTAGGCCCGGTCGATGATCTCCAGCGTCTCGCGCACATTGTGATCGGTGATCAGCACGCCGATGCCGCGGTCCTTGAGGTGGCCGACCATGTCGCGGATCTCGCTGACGGCGATCGGGTCGATGCCGGCCAGCGGCTCGTCGAGCAGGATGTAGCCGGGCTGGGTGGCCAGCGCGCGGGCGATTTCCACCCGCCGCCGCTCGCCGCCGGACAGCGCCAGCGCCGGGGTGCGCCGCAGATGGGCGATGCCGAATTCGGCGAGCAACTCGTCGAGCATCTGGTCGCGCCGGTACGGATCGGGCTCCGCCACCTCCAGCACCGCCATGATGTTCTGCTCGACATTGAGGCCGCGGAACACGCTGGCCTCCTGCGGCAGGTAGCCGATGCCGAGCCGGGCCCGGCGGTACATCGGCAGCAGGGTGATGTCCTGGCCGTCCAGGGTGATCGAGCCGGTATCGGGGCGCACCAGCCCGACGATCATGTAGAACGTCGTGGTCTTGCCCGCGCCGTTCGGGCCGAGCAGCCCGACCGCCTCGCCGCGCTTCAGCGACACCGTCACGTTCCGCACCACCGGCCGCTTGCGGTAGGTCTTGCCGACCCCGATGGCAACCATCCCGGCTCCGATTCCGGCTCCGGCCCCGTCGGGCGTCTCGGCCTGGCGCCCCGCCAACACGCGCACATCCATCATCGCGACGGCCCTTTCGGTACGGCCGGGCCGGCGCTGCCCGGCGCCGAGGTGTCGCTGGGCACGATCAGGCCCTGCACGCGCTGGGCCGGGTCGGCGATCACGTGGGCGATGCCGGACTTCATGTTCACGTCCGCCGCGGCGCCGGTGATGACGTTCTGCCCGTGCACCACCTTGACGTTGCCCAGCACCCGCGCCACGCCGATGTCGGGCACGTAGACGCCGCGGTCGCCGCGCACGGTGTCGGTCTGGGTGCGCACCTCGACATTGCCGAATGCTTCCACGCGCTCCAGCTTGCCCGAGGCATCGGCCCCGCCGGCCGGGCCAGGTGCCGCGGATTTGGCCGGGGCGGGCTGCGCGGGTTGCGCGGGCGGGGTGGTGTAGCCCACCAGCACGTCGGCGGAGAGCCGGCGGCCGTCGGACGACACCACCAGGGCGTTGCCGCGACCCACCGCCATGTGCTGCTGCGACCAGTATTCGAGGCTGTCGCGCGCGGTCATCACGTATTGCGCCGTAGTGATCCTGAGATGGGCGCCGGTCATCACCAGCACGGCCTGGTCGATGTCGTACACCGCCTTGTCACCGTTCGCCTCGTCGGTGGGGGTGACGATGCGCACGTGCCCGACCGCGTCCAGCCGGTAGATCTCGTTGCTGCCGGCGTCGGCGTCGCCGGTGGTGGCCGAGGCGGGCTGCGGGGCCGCGGCCTTCTTGCGGTAATGCGCCACCAGCTGGTCGGCCAGCACCGTCACGTTGCCGCGCGCCGCGCGGGCCGTGCCGGAGGCGATCACGGTCTGTTCGTTCTCGTGCCACTCGAAGCCGTCGCGCGCGGTCACTTCCACCGGCCCGCCGCTCGACAGGTCGATCGGTTGCGCCCAGGCCGGCGACGCGGCCAGCGTGGCCAGGACAGGCAACGCCAGGGCGAGGCGGCCGGTCATCGGAGCGCCGGTCATTGGTTGCGCCCGTTCAGCACCAGCCTGCCCGGGCCGGGAAACTGCACCACCGTGCCGCGGTCGATGATCGCGAAGCCCTGCGCGTCGAGGCTGCCGAACGGCCCCTCGGCGTGCACCTTCTCCGCGCTGACCGCCACACCGGCCTTGAGATCGAGGGTCGCCACGTCTGTCACCATGGTCAGGCCGTCGTCGCGGTAGAGCACCACGTCGCCGGACAGGTCGAGTTGATTCGCTTTCTGCATGTAGACGCCCTGGTGCGACTGCACCATCAGCCAGTTGCCGTTCTCCGTACTGATGTCGCCCTTGGGGTCGACGAGATCGATCCGTTCCGGCGATACCTGGCGCGCGGTGACCGCGGTCAGCGTGTAGGGGCGGTTGCGTTCGTCCACGCCGCTGTAGTGCAGATCGGTGAGCTGTCCGCTGGTCGGCTCGACGCCGCGGATGCGGTAGGCGAACTTGCTTTCCTGTTCCTGGCGGTATTCCGGCCACAGGGCCACGGTGGTGAGCAACGCCAGCGCCACCAACGGCAGCAGGCGCTTGGCCAGGCCC
>CAIMEK010000526.1 GCA_903839965.1 uncultured Acetobacteraceae bacterium
GACGGCGCGGACGAAATCGGCATAGGAGAGCGGCGCGGCGCCGGCGATCACCATCACGTGCGGCCGCTCCCAGGCCAACTCCAAGGCGGTGCGCACGCAGCGCGTCACGTCGTCCTGGTGGATGGGCTGCACCAGCGACCGCCCGCCGCCGGGCAGCGGCACCAGCGGCAACCGGCGCAGCATCGCGGCCAGGCGCTGCACGTTGTCTTCGCCCTCGGCGCCGTAGATCATGGTGGCGTGCAGCATCACGCCGGAGCGGCCGGAGCCGAGCAACGCCGCCTCGCCGGCGAGCACGCCCTCGCCGTGCGCGTCCGGCCAGCGCGTGTAGCGCCGCGTGCTGCCCAGCAGCACCAGGCGCGCTGTCGCCGGCGCCGCGGCGAGGGCGGCCGGCGTGTGCCGCGCATGGGCGCAGGAGGCGATTCGCACCGCATCGCCCAGCGCCTGGCGCAGCGCCGCCGGGTCGGCGAGGTCGGCCACGCGCGGCGGCAGGTCCAGCCCGCTTGCCCGCCATTTGGCCGCGTTGCGCACCACCGGCACCACCGGCACGCCGTCCGCCAGCAGCGAGCGGCACAGCGCCAGGCCGGAGCGCCCGCCGGCGCCGATGACGTGCACGGGTTGATCCATCGCGCCCATCTATTCGGGTCGCGGCCGGCTGTCACGGCCCTATGCGGCGGTGGGCTGGGCCCGCGGCGGCGGCTGCGGGAGAAGTGGGTTGACGTAACCCCCTTGCCGACCATCGAGTGTCGGGGTTATCGCAGCGTTTGCCGGACGTTCAGGACAGCATGACAGACCTCCTCTCCATCGAAGGCCTCCGCACCGTGTTCCGCACCGGGTCGGGCGAGGTCGCCGCCGTGGACGGTGTGTCGCTGGCGGTGGCGAAGGGGCGCACCCTCGGCATCGTCGGCGAAAGCGGCTGCGGCAAGTCGATCCTTTCGCTCTCGGTGATGCGCCTGGTGCCCAACCCGGGGCGGATCGCCGCCGGGCGGATCATGTTCGACGGCCGCGACCTGTTGGGCCTGTCGATGGCCGACATGCGCCAGATTCGTGGCGCGCGCATCGCCATGATCTTCCAGGAGCCGATGACCAGCCTGAATCCGGTGTTCACGGTCGGCGACCAGATCACCGAGGCGATGCGGGCGCATGACCGCAGTTCGTCGACGGCGGCGCTGAAGGCGAAGGCCATCGAGGCGCTCGGCCGGGTGCGCATTCCCGCCCCGGCGCGCCGGTTCGACGAGTATCCGCACCAGATGTCCGGCGGCATGCGCCAGCGCGTGATGATCGCCATGGCGCTGGCCTGCGACCCCGACCTGCTGATCGCCGACGAGCCGACCACGGCGCTCGACGTGACCGTGCAGGCGCAGATCCTCGACCTGCTGCGCGAGTTGCAGGTGCAGACCGGCATGGCGATCGTGCTGATCACCCACGATCTCGGCATCGTGGCGGAGATGGCCAACGAGGTGGCGGTGATGTACGCCGGCCGGGTGGTGGAGCGCGCCAACGGGGCGGCCATATTCGACGACCCGCAGCACCCCTATTCGCTGGGCCTGCTCGGCAGCATTCCCAAGCTGGAAGAAACGCGCGACCGCCTGCTGGCCATCGAGGGCGCGGTGCCGGCGCCGTTCGCGCTGCCCAGCGGCTGCCGCTTCAATCCGCGCTGCGTGTTCGCGGTGCCGCGCTGCGCGGAGGTCGACCCGCCGCTGGTCGAGGTTTCCCCGACCCATTACGCCGCCTGCATCCGCGCCCCGGTCGAACGGGCCGTTGCCGAGGAGCTCCGGGCATGACCGTTCTCCTCGAGGTCGAAAACCTGTCCAAGCACTATCCGGTCAAGCGCGGCCTGGTGCTGGCCCGCACGATCGGCACCGTGCGCGCGGTCGACGGCATTTCGTTCAAGCTGGACGCGGGCGAGACGCTGGCGCTGGTGGGCGAATCGGGCTGCGGCAAATCCACCACCGCGCGGCTGGTGCTGCGGCTGATCGAGCCCACCACCGGCAGCATACGTTTCGAGGGCACCGACATCACCACGATGACCGGAGCGCCGCTGCGGCGGTTGCGCCGGCGCATGCAGATCGTCTTCCAGGACCCGTTCGCCAGCCTCAACCCGCGCATGACGGTGGGCGACATCCTGGAGGAGCCGCTGATCGTGCACGGCATCGGCGATCGCACCGCGCGGCGGGCGCGCGTGAACGAGCTGCTGGGGTTGGTCGGGTTGGCGCCGTATTACGCGCAGCGCTATCCGCACGAGTTTTCCGGCGGCCAGCGCCAGCGCATCGGCATCGCGCGGGCGCTCGCGGTGGAGCCGGCGCTGGTGGTGTGCGACGAGCCGGTGTCGGCGCTGGACGTGTCGATCCAGGCGCAGGTGATCAACCTGCTGAAGGACCTGCAGGGCCGGCTCGGCCTGTCCTACCTGTTCATCGCCCACGACCTTGCCGTGGTGAAGCACACCGCCGACCGCATCGCGGTGATGTACCTGGGCAAGATCGTCGAGGTGGCGAGCAAGCAAACGCTGTTCGAGAACCCGCGCCACCCGTACACGCGCACCTTGCTGCTGGCCATTCCGCGTCCGGACCCGCGCCGGCGAGGCGGGCGGCAGTTGCCGGGCGGGGACGTGCCGAGCCCGATGGATCCGCCGCCGGGCTGCCGCTTCAACACCCGCTGCAGCTTCGCCACGGACAAGTGCCGGGTGGAGGAGCCGCCGTTGCGGGAGGTCGAGGCGGGCCACATGTCGGCCTGCCACTATGCCGAAACCCTGCCGCCGGCCTCGGCCTTCGACGAGGCGCACGCGCCGGCGGCGGCCGCGCAGGAGCGCATGGCGCTGTACGCCGAGCGGCGCGGCCGGATCGCCGCCACCGCGGGGTAGGCCGGCCCGCGGCATCGAACCGCCGGCGTGGGGAGTTGCTTGCCGCGATTGCGTGGGGCGGGTACACCACTGGCAACCAACAGGAGGATACGCCAGTGGCTTTTACGCTCCTTGCGCCGCGCACCATCATGGTGGGTGGCGGGCTGGTCGCCGAAATCGCTGGCCTGCTGGGCAAGTTCGGGCTGTCGCGCCCGCTGGTGGTCAGCGACCCCAACCTGGTCTCGCTCGGCCTGGTGCAGCGCTGCCTCGACCCGCTGGTGCGCGCCGGCCTGCATCCCGCGGTGTTCAGCGAGACCGTCTCCGAACCCCCCGACACGGTGGTCGAGGCCGGCGTTGCCGTGCTGCGCCGCGGCAATTACGACTGCCTGATCGGTTTCGGCGGCGGCTCGCCGATCGACATCGCCAAGGCCATGTCGATCCTGGCGACCGGCCCCGACGGGACCAAGATGCGGGCCTTCAAGGCGCCGTTCCCCGCCGACAAGGGTGCCCTGCCGATCATCGCCATTCCCACCACGGCCGGGACCGGCAGCGAGACGACGAAGAACACCATTATCACCGACGCCGAGCGCGGCGAGAAGATGGTCATCGCCGGGCTGGGCGCGGTACCGCTGGCGGCCATTGTCGATTTCGAGCTGACCTACTCGCTGCCGCCGCGCACCACCGCCGATACTGGCGTGGACGCGTTCAGCCATGCGTTGGAATCGTTGGTCAGCCGGCGTTCCAACCCATTCAGCGATGGGCTGGCACTGCGGGCGATGGAGCTGATCGGACCCAACCTGCGCACCGCCTACCACGAACCGAACAACGCTCCGGCGCGCGAGGCGATGGCGCTGGGCGCCACCATCGCCGGCATTTCGTTCTCCAATTCCTCGGTGGCGCTGGTACACGGCATGTCGCGGCCGATCGGGGCGCATTTCCATGTGCCGCACGGGCTGTCGAACGCCATGCTGCTGCCCGAGATCACCCGCTACGGGCTGGCCAGCGCGCGGGCACGCTATGCCGAGGCGGCACGGCGCGCCGGCTTCTCCAGCAGCAGCGACGATGCGGTGGCGGCCGTGGCGCTGGCCGACGGGCTGGCCGCGCTGAATGTCGAACTGGCCGTGCCGACGCCGCGCGCCTACGGCATCGACCCGGTCGCGTGGGAACAGAAGCTTGACCTGATGGCGGACCAGGCCATCGCGTCCGGCAGCCCGGGCAACAACCCGCTGGTGCCGGAAAAGGCCGAGATCATCGCGCTCTACCGCAAGCTCTACGCGGCCGGATAAGCGGGAGAGCGAGCCTCGACGCGGCTGGAGGGGGGGAGCCAGTAGCGGCCGTTGGTGTAGGGCCGGATCGTCAGGGTTCGTGCGCCGGCCAGCGCGATGGCGCCCGCCCCGTCGGTCCAGCGCAGGCCGGGCTCCGGTGGCTGCCAGCCCGCGCCCAGGCGCAGCGAGTCGAGCGGCAGCTTCTGGCCGTCGAGCCACAGCGCCGTCACGGCTACGCCGAGGCGGCGGCAGTCGTCGCTGTCCGGCAGGGTCTGCGCCGGAACGAAACGGCGCGATAGCAGCCTGGCTTCGGCCGTGCCCGGCGGCAGGGCGAAAGCCAGCGTGCCGTCGCGGGGAGTGGGCGCGATGCGCGCGCCGCCGGTCTCGAGCGCCATCGCCGGCGCGCGGGTAAGCTGCCAGCCCACACTGTTTCACATCAGTGGCATTGTATTGTTGGGTTTCGGGATCGACGTTACCGTTATAGGGACCGGTATGGTCGAGCCCGAGCACATGGCCCAACTCGTGCACGACGGTGGCCACCCCCGTTCCGCCGTTGAAGGAGAACGAGCTGAGCTCTTCCCATTTGGCGACGTCGGTGTCGATCGAGATGTAAGCTGTCTGCGTTGCCGGCACGGTGGTGTCGCCCGGCTTGCCTTGGTCGTATTTCGGGATGGTGTAGGCCGATCCCTTGGTAAGCGTCATGCCCGGGGGCGTGGTGTCCGTGCCGTAGCGGTAGAACACCACCTGGGCCGTCTCCGGGGTATCGACCGCGGTGAACGTGATGTTCGCCACCGCCGACCACAGGGCCAGCGCGGAATTGAAGATGCCCTGTTCAGCGTCGGTCCACGCCGATCCTTCATCGAAGCAGGTGTTGATGGTGTCGCCCGCCGTTCCCGCGGCGCCGCCGCTCCATTTGTGCGCCGACTCGTTGTTGCTGTTGTAAGTGGCGGGGATGTTGGCGTCCCAACGCCAGCCGTTCGTTGTGCCCGCAGGGTGGGCGGGCCGTCAGTTCGATGTCAATTCATGATGGTCCGCTGCGCTCGGTCAGTGGGCCGCGCAGATCCAGGCGCGGGCGGCGAAGCGCAGCAGTTTCAGGGCGGCGCGCGCGGGTCGGGGGATGGCCGCCGGATCGTCCTCGAAGCGGGGGGCGGCGGCGATGTCGGCAAGGCTGTCGTCACAGTCGGGCGCTGCCGCGCGGGCGGGCACCGGGACGACGGTCAGAAGCAGTCCCGCAAGGCATGCTGCGAGCGCGCAGCGGACCCGGCTCATCCCGTTCGATCGGTCATCTATTTGCGCTGGAACGTCTCGTGGTGGCGGATCACCTCGCGAATGATGAAGGCGAGGTATTTTTCCGCGAATTCGGGGTCCAGGTGGGCGGTTCCGGCCAATTTGCGCAGGCGCTGGACCTGATATTCCTCGCGGGCGGGATCGGCGGGCGGCAGGTTGTGGCGCGCCTTCAGGGCGCCGATGCGCTTGGTGCAATGGAACCGCTCGGCCAGCATGTAGATCATGGCCGCATCGATGTTGTCGATGCTGTTGCGGATAGCGTGCAGTTCTTCCTGGGCACTGAGGTCGTCCGCCATAAAGCCTCCTGATCCTCGCGTCGCGATCGAGCCGTGTGGCCCCAGCCTGCCCCAGGGCGCGGCCCGAAGGAACCCCCCGGTTTCGCCGCGCGGCACTGCTAGGCCAGGGCCACCAGCCCTTGCCAGCCGATATACAGCCCGACGCAGATGATCACGGCGCCGGAAACATAGGGCGCCCGCTGGGCGAAGCGGCCGAAACCGGACCAGCGGCGCGCGACGTGGCGCAGGCCGAGGGCGGCGATGACGCCCGCCGTTACCATGGTGATCGCGAGCCCGATGCTGAAACACAGCACCAGCGTCACGCCCAGCGTGAACTGCCGGAGTTGCAGGCACAGCAGCAGCACGGTGATGGCGGCCGGGCAGGGGATCAGCCCGCCGGTCAGGCCGAACATGACGATCTGCCCGGTGGTGACGCTGCCCGGGTCGAAGCGGCGCCGGATGTCGCTGGCATGGGCCAGGGCGTGCGCGTCGTGCGGGTCGGCGGCCGCCATGTCGAGGCCATGCTGATGCTCGGTGAAGGCGACCGCGTGGTCATGCGCGTGCGCGTCGTGCGACAGCCGCAGGGTGGCGATGAACGCATGCGGTTCGGCGATGGTGTCCAGCGATTCGAGATAGGCGCCACGGTCGGCGAAGCCGAAGGTCTGCCGCCCGCCATCGGGACGTTCGGTCGAGAGGGTCACGTCCGCCGCGGGCCACTGGCGGCCGCCTTGCGAGTGGATGCGCCAGCGCGGCGGCACGCCGTCCTCGAATATTTCCAACCCCAGCACACCGTGGCCGGTGTCGATGCGATGCGTTTCGGCGCCGTGGCTGTGCGGCTCACCCGCTGCGGCGCGCAGCCGTTCGCGGCGGGTGCGCAGGATCATCCAGCCGGCGATGGCGATGATGAGGATGGCCGAGACGACCTGGAAATACGGCTCGGTGGCCGCCGCGTTCCATTGGCTGCCCAGCC
>CAIMEK010000527.1 GCA_903839965.1 uncultured Acetobacteraceae bacterium
AGCACCGCCGGCGAGGTCAATCTCGGCCGTTTCCTCTGGTTCGGCCGTGGCGGTGCGGAGCTGGACCGGATGGCGGCGGTGCGGCATTTCCGCATTGCCGCCGAACGCGGCGACGCCGAGGCCGAGGAAATGCTGTCGGTGGCCTACCGCATCGGCGACGGCGTGCCGCAGGATATCGGCAAGATGCTGGAATGGGCCCGCAAGGCGGCCGGGCAAGGCAATCCCGCCGCGTTGAACACGCTGGGTGCGGCGGTGCTGTCGGGGATGGACGAGACCGCCGACATGGCCGAAGCGGTGGCGGTGCTGACACTTGCGGTGGAGTTGTCGGGCCCCAGCGAGCTGGGTGGCCGCGCCGCCGCCAACCTGGCCGCCGCCCGCGCCCGCCTCCCCGAAGACCAGCGTGCCAGAGCCGACGCGCGGCTGGCGGCCTGGCGGGTTGTGCTGGCTGCCCATCGCTAGTTCAATGGGCGGCATGCCCCATAACCCCGAAACACCGTGGCCGGGCCTTTCCTCGGCCGAAGCCGCCGCTCGTCTGGCCAGCGAAGGTTACAACGAACTTCCCGAGGCGGAGCGCCGGACGCTGCTGCGCATCATCGGCGAGGTCATCCGGGAGCCGATGTTCGCCCTCCTGCTCGCGGGCGGCGCGGTCTATTTCGTGCTTGGGGACCTGCAGGAAGGCCTGTTGCTGCTGACCTTCGCCTGCCTTTCGGTGGGCATCACGATCGTGCAGGAAAGCCGCAGTGAACGCGTGCTCGAAGCCTTGCGCGATCTCAGCAGTCCGCGCGCGCTGGTCATCCGCGACGGCGAGCCGCGCCGCATCCCCGGCCGGGAGGTCGTGCGGGGCGACGTCATCGTGCTCGCCGAGGGCGACCGTGTTCCGGCGGATGCAACCATGTTGTCCGTCCAGGACATCCAAATCGACGAATCGCTGCTCACCGGCGAATCGGTTCCGGTGCGCAAGGCCGTCGGCCCCGTAGACACGCAGGCCATCCGGCCCGGTGGCGACGATCTGCCCGTCGTCTTTTCGGGTACCCTCGTGGTCCGCGGGCGCGGCCTCGCCGAGGTTCGTGTGACCGGACCGGGTACGGAACTTGGGCGGATCGGACAGTCTCTGCAGGCGATCAAATCGGAGCCGACCCGCCTGAGCCTCCAGACCCGGCAGATCGTTCGCGTGGTGGCGTTCGCCGGCATCGGCGTCATCCTGGCGGCGGTGCTGCTCTATGGGCTGATGCGAGGATCGTGGCTGGACGGCATCCTGGGCGGCATCGCGCTCAGCATGGCGATGCTGCCCGAGGAGTTCCCGCTCGTCCTGACCGTATTCATGGTGATGGGAGCGTGGCGGATCTCCCGGGCGCGCGTGTTGACCCGCCGTGCCGCGACCATCGAGACGCTCGGCGCCGCGACCGTGCTGTGCAGCGACAAGACCGGCACATTGACCCAGAACCGGATGGCCGTTGCCGAACTGCGCGTCGCCGATACGGTGTTTCGCCCTGACCAGGGTTCGAAGGCAGCGATGCCGGAGGCGATCCGCGAGCTCGTCGCATCCGGGGTGCTGGCAAGCGCCGAGCAACCGACCGACCCGATGGAAGTTGCCCTGCACGCGCTGGGGCACGATCGGGCCGACGATCCCGGGCCGGAGCGCCGGGGCTGGAAGCTTGCGCGCCTTTACGGCCTTCGGCCCGAACTCCTGGCGATGTCGCAGGTCTGGGAAACGCCGGATCCCGGCACCCGCATCGTCGCTGCCAAGGGGGCGCCGGAAGCGATCGGCGGGATCTGCCAGCTTGACCCCGATGCCATGGCGGCGATGCGGCGTGCGGTCGACGAGATGGCCTCCGCCGGCATGCGGGTGCTCGGGGCCGCAACAGCCGGGTTCGCCGGCGGCAAGCTGCCGGACTCTCAGCGCGACTTCGCCTTCCGCTTTCTCGGCCTCATCGGCTTTTCCGATCCGCTGCGGCCCGGCGCCGCCGAAGCGGTGCGCGAGTGCCAGGCCGCCGGCATCCGGGTCGTCATGATCACCGGCGACTATCCGGCGACGGCCCGGGCGATCGCTGCGCAGGCCGGACTGGCGGCGGGCGACCTGTTGACCGGCGAACAGCTCGACGGGTTGGACGACGAGGCCTTGCGCCGGCGCGTCGCGACGAGCGCGGTGTTTGCGCGGATCATGCCCGAGCAGAAGCTGCGGATCGTGACGGCCCTGAAGGCGAACGGCGAAATCGTCGCGATGACGGGCGATGGGGTGAACGATGCCCCGTCGTTGAAGGCCGCGCATATCGGTGTGGCGATGGGCGGGCGCGGAACGGACGTCGCGCGCGAAGCGGCTTCGATCGTGCTGCTCGACGACGATTTCAGCTCGCTGGTTCGCACGGTGCGGCTGGGCCGTCGGATCTACGACAACATCCGCAAGGCGTTCGGTTACATCCTGGCGGTGCACGTGCCGATCGCGGGCCTGTCGCTGATGCCGCTCCTGTTCGGCTGGCCCGTCATCCTCGGGCCCATCCACATCGCCTTCATCGAAATGGTGATCGATCCGGTCTGCTCGATCGTGTTCGAGGCAGAGCGGGAAGAAGCGGACGTAATGCGACGCCCGCCGCGCGACCCGACCGCGCCGTTGTTCTCGGCAGCGCTGGCGGGCTGGGGATTGCTGCAGGGTCTGCTTGCCCTGGCCGTGGTCGGCGGCATTTTCGTGCTGGGCATGCGGCGCGGCATGCCCAACGACGAGGTCCGCGCGTTGGTGTTCGTTTCCCTCGTATTCACGAATATCGGGCTCGTCCTGGTCAATCGCAGCTTCAGCGCCTCGCTGCTCTCCGCATTCCGCGGCACCGGCAAGGTGCTGTGGGGTGTGATCGGCACGGCCGCAGCGTTGCTGGCGGTCGCCGTCACCTGGCCGCCCGCCGAGGCGCTCTTCCGTTTTGGGCCGTTGCACCCCGACGACCTCGTTATTACCCTGATCGGCGGCCTCCTCGTTCTCGTGCTCCTCGAATTCGTCAAGCCGATCTGGCGCACCAGCCTGCAGCGTTAGCGGGTCGGTGCCCGGCGCCCTCACCGGGAATACTGTGGCCATCGCCGGCTTCGTGCAGGATCGCGACGAGCGCCAGCGGCCTCTACGGCCCGGCGCGCGTGTGTGCCGGCATCATCGGCTACGCCAACCTGCTATTGGGCGCCGATGTGCAGGGTTCGCCGGCACTGCCCGGCGGGTCTACCGGCTGGATATCTGACCCGCCCCCCCCGCGCCGAACCTCCGTCGACGCATCGCCGCCAGGCCGTTTCCGGGCCGCAGAAATATGTTGTCATACCCGGGCCGTTGGAGTTGAGTTATCAACTGCTTGCCAGGCACGGGCCATTTTCCCCGTTGCTCCGGAATTCGTGCGATGCACGGTGCATTCTGGGATGGGTTCGGTGCGGGCAAGCAAGGACGCCCCGCCGCCAACGGCCCATACACCGAGGAGGAAACCACCGTGGACGCCCGTGCGCGAACCCAGCGCCTGATCGATCC
>CAIMEK010000528.1 GCA_903839965.1 uncultured Acetobacteraceae bacterium
GCATCTCGTTGATCACCCCGTCCAGCTCGTCCACCGACTTCGCCCGCAGGCCGACGGCATGGAAGCTGTCGGCCAGTTTCACGAAGTCGGGCAGCGCCGCCGAATAGGTTTCCGAATACCGCCCGCCATGCAGCAGTTCCTGCCACTGGCGCACCATGCCCATGTACTCGTTGTTGAGGATGAAGATCTTCACGGGCAGGAGGTATTGCGCCAGCGTTCCCATCTCCTGGATGTTCATCAGAATGCTGGCCTCGCCGGCGATGTCGATCACCAGCGCGTCGGGGTGGGCGATCTGCACGCCCATGGCGGCCGGCAGGCCGTAGCCCATGGTGCCCAGGCCGCCGCTGGTCATCAGCCGGTTCGGCTGTTCGAAGCGGAAATACTGCGCGGCCCACATCTGGTGCTGGCCGACCTCGGTGGTGATGAAGGTTTCCCGCTGCACCGACCGGGTCATCTCGTAGAGCCGCTGGATCGCGTATTGCGGCTTGATGATCGCGCCGCGCTCATGCGACTGCACGTAGCGCAGGCACTCCACGCCCTTCCAGGCGTCGATCTGGCGCCACCAGGCGGCGATGGCCGGCCGGTCCACGTCCGTGGGGTCGGCGTCCCAGGCCGCCAGCAACGCCTCCAGCGCGCGCCCGGCATCGCCCACGATCGCCACGTCCACCGGCACGTTCTTGTTGATGCTGGAGGGGTCGATGTCGATGTGGATCTTGTGGCTGCCGGGGCTGAACGCGTTCAGCCGCCCCGTCACCCGGTCATCGAAGCGCGCGCCGACGTTCAGCATCACGTCGCAGGCGTGCATGCCGAGGTTCGCCTCGTAGGTGCCGTGCATGCCCAGCATGCCAAGGAACTGCGGGTCGCTGGCCGGAAAGGCGCCGAGGCCCATCAGCGTGCTGGTGCACGGAAAGCCGCTCTTGCGCACCAGCCGCGTCAGCGCCTCCGCCGCCCGCGGGCCGGCGTTGATCACCCCGCCGCCGGTATAGATCATCGGCCGCTTGGCGGATTTCAGCATCGCCACGGCGCGCGCGATCTGCCCGGCATCGGGCTCGGTCTGCGGCCGGTAGGAGCGGTGCGGCGTATCCGCCGGCGGATAGTACGGCGTCTTGGCGATCAGCATGTCCTTCGGCAGGTCGATCACCACCGGGCCGGGCCGGCCGCTGCGCGCCACATAGAACGCCTCGTGCACCACCCGGGCGAGGTCGGCGGAGCGCTTCACCAGGTAGTTGTGCTTGGTGGCGGGGCGGGTGATGCCGGTGGTGTCGGCTTCCTGGAAGGCGTCGTTGCCGATCAGGTGGGTCGGCACCTGGCCGGTCAGGCAGACGATGGGAATGCTGTCCATCAGCGCGTCGGTCAGCCCGGTCACCGCATTGGTGGCGCCGGGACCGCTGGTCACCAGGGCGCAACCCACCCGGCCCGTGCTGCGGGCATAGCCTTCGGCGGCATGCAAAGCGGCCTGCTCATGGCGCACCAGGATGTGGCGGATCGCGTTCTGGTTGTAGAGCGCATCGTAAATCGGCAACACCGCGCCGCCGGGGTAGCCGAAAATCACATCCACCCCCTGGTCCTTCAAGGCGCGCAGCAGGACTTCGGCGCCCGAAAGAATGGGGGTTTCGGAATGGGCGGGCAGGGGGGCTGGGTCTGTCATGGCGGCGCACATAGCTCGCGCGCTGCCATGCGTCAACCCGATCCATGAATAAATGATATAATAAAAGCCGCTTCGCTTTCCGAAAATTGCTCTAGACCAGCAACACGCGCATAGATCGTATGCGTCCGGCTCGGTTCCGCCAGCCCGTGGTGGCGAAACCAGGTCGTCTGCCGCTTGCCGTACTGTCCGCTCGCCAGCACCGCCCGCCGCTCGGCCTCGGCCAGCGGGATCTCGCCGGCGAGGTGCGCCGCCAGTTCCGCCACCCCGACCGCGCGCATCGCCGGCAAGGCCGGGTCCAGATCGAGCGCCAGCAGCGCCCGCACCTCGTCCAGCGCGCCCTGCGCCAGCATGGCGGCGAAACGGCGCGCGATCGCCTCGCGCAGCGCCGCCCGCGGCGGCTCCAGCAGCAGTTCGGCAAAGCGCCAGGGCGCCGGAATGGCCGGTTCCGCCTGCCAGGCGGCCAGCCCCCGGCCGGTCGCGCGCCACACCTCCCAGGCCCGCGCCACGCGCTGGCTGTCGGACGGGCGCAGCCGCGCCGCGGTGGCGCGATCCACCTTGGCCAGCGCCGCGTGCAACCCGCGCGGCCCCAGGTCGGCGAGCAGCCGACGCGCCTCGGCCCGCGCGGCCTCGGGCACCTCGGGAATATCGGCGATGCCATGCACCAGCGACCAGAAATACAGCCCCGTGCCGCCGCACAGAATGGGCAGGCGCCCGCCCCGGCGCACCTCCGCCATCGCCGCCAGCGCCTCGCCGCGCCACCAGGCGACATGGCCGGCCTGCGCGGCCGGGCGCACGCCGTACAGCAAATGCGGCACCCGCGCGGCCTCCCCGGGGGTCGGCCGCGCGGTGACGATGCTGAGTTCGCGATAGCACTGCATGGCGTCGGCATTGATCACCGCCCCGCCCAGCCGCTCGGCCAGCCCGCAGGCCAGCGCCGACTTGCCGCTGCAGGTCGGTCCCGCCACGATCAATGCGAACGGGGCCTCATCCACGGCTTGCGGCCCGGCTGCTCCACCCGCATACCCGTCCGGTCATGAGCACCCTCCCATGAGCCACATCCTCACCCTCGTCGTCGACCGCGCGTCGACCACCCTCACCCCGGCCATCATCGCGCGGGTGCGCGACGCCATCCAGGGCCGCGAGCCGGAGCTGCTCTCGCCCGGCGAGGCGGCCGCCATCTTTTCCCCCGCCCCCCCCGACCCGCTCGCGGTGGCGGCCGCGCTCGGCGGCGCGCCGGTCGATGCCATCCCCACCCGCGCCCGCGGCCGCCGCAAGGGGCTGCTGGTGGCCGACATGGACAGCACCATCGTCACCACCGAAACGCTGGACGAACTCGCCGCCTGCGTCGGCCTGAAGCAGCACATCGCCGCCATCACCCGCCGCGCGATGAACGGCGAACTCGACTTCGCCGCCGCCCTGCGCGAACGGGTCGGCATGCTGAAGGGTCTGCCGCTGGCCGCGCTCGAAAGCACCTGGGCCGCCACCGTCCTGACCCCCGGCGCCCGCGAGCTGGTCGCCACCATGCGCGCCCACAACGCCACCACCGCGCTGGTCTCCGGCGGCTTCTCCTGCTTCACCAGCCGCGTCGCCGAGGCCGCCGGGTTCCAGCTCCAGCAATCGAACGTTCTGCTCGACGACGGCCAGGCGCTGACCGGGGAGGTCGGCGAGCCGATCCTCGACAAGGACGCCAAGCTGGCCACGCTGCGCGAACTGGCGGCGCTCCGCGGCCTGAAGCTGGCGGCCACGCTGGCGGTCGGCGACGGCGCCAACGACCTGCCCATGCTGCTGGAAGCCGGGCTGGGCGTGGCGTTCCACGCCAGGCCCATGGTGGCCGCCGCTGCCCGTGCCCGGGTGGACCACGCCAACCTGCGCGCCCTGCTGTTCGCCCAGGGCTACCGCGCCGACGAGATCCTCGGCGGTGCCTGAACGGTGATTCCCGGCGGGCATGGCCATCCGGCCCCCGCTGGGGCAGGATAGAACCTCATCAGGAATTTCGAGCCATGAGCGAACAGAGAACCTTCCGACTGGTTACCAAGGATGATGCCCTGGTGAACCGCCTGGTCCAGGACATCGAACGTGTCGCCAAGCAGGTGCAGCACGATCACGCCCTCGGCGCGCATCCGTTCGCCTTCAAGGTGGTGCCGCCGCTGATGCACGATGCCCGCGGCTTCACCCGCATCGTCTACCTGCACACCCGCACCGACGAGGCGGCCGCGCTGGCGAAGCAGGAAATCGCCGACATCGGCGCGATGACCTGCCGCGAGCACTGATCCGCTAGCGCGTCGCGAAGGCCAGCCGCTTCAGCTCGGCCAGGAACCGCTCCGCCGCCGCCTCCGGCCCCCAGGGTTGCCACGGTTCGCCACCGTAGCGCCCCACCAACGGGTCGTCCGGCTTCACCGGCGCGAGAATGCCCAGCGTCTCGCGCACCTCCGCGCGCGTCCAGCCCGCCACGAACACCGCCTCGGCTGCCGCCGCCGCCACGTCGGCCACCTTGTGCGCGCGCTTCTCCGGCGCGGTCCACGCCGGCAGCCCGTAGCGCGTCGCGATCGCCGCGGTCAGCCGGCGCACCAGCTCGGCGAACCCCGGCCCGAGAAACGGCTTCAGCGGCGAAATGCAGTCGAAATTGATCAGCCCCTCGTCGGCATCGTGCAGCAATTCGCGCAACTGCTGCCCCGGCGTCAGCCGCGCCCGCTTGCGACGCATCTCCAACACCGCCAGCGAATGCTGCGCCACCGACAACGGCGCCCCCGGCCAAACCGAGTGGCCCCCCCAACGATAGGTGCGCGCCAACCCGACCGACAGATCCTCGTCGGCCCAGTCGAACGGCGTCGGCGCAATCAGGTCGAGCCGCCGCCCGCTGGGCAACCGCACCCAGGCACGCTCGGGCAATTCCGGGGATCGGGACATCACGCAATGCTGCACCGAAGAAGTAATCAAAGGAAGGCCAGGGCTCCGCCCCATAGGCGCGGAGATAAAAGAAATATCCTTTCTTGTCAGTTGGTTGGATTTCCCGACACGTCCCAGGACGGATGGCTGGCCCCGATGGGCCGAACTCCGGCCCAACTTTCCATATCCCAAGCC
>CAIMEK010000529.1 GCA_903839965.1 uncultured Acetobacteraceae bacterium
CATGCCGGTGATGTTCTCCGCACGGTAGTCGTACCAGATGTGCGCCAGCGGGTGGAAGTTGCCCATCTCCGTCAGCAGGTCGGCGCCGGTCAGCTCCTTGCACTTCGCCTGGCAGTAGCTGCAGTAGCACTGGTAGAAGCCGCTGCGGATATAGTCGAAGTGCACGCCGTCCACCGGATAGCGGTCGATGACTTCTTCCATCAGCGATGCCACGTAGTCGCGCGCCTCTTCGCGGTTGGTGCAGACCCAGCGCAGGCTCTCCGCCCACATCTCCGGACGCTCGCTCTGTAGCCCTTTGGCCGGGTGGTTCTGCATCGCCTGCAGCTCGGGATGCGCCTGCAGCAGGTTGGAGTCCTTGCCCTCCACCATGTTGCACAGCCAGGCGTGCACTTTCAGCCCGAACTCCGGCGCCACCTCGGCCAATTCCATTAGCGGATCGCGCCCCTGGCTCCACGCCGACTGCCGGGCGATGCGGCTCGGATAATCGGCGACGCCGCTGGCCTGCTTCACGCACGGGAAGAGAATGTCCACCCCGTTGGCCGCCAGCCGCTCGACGAAGCGGCGCATGTCGTCTTTATTCTTCGTGTGGTCCAACCCGTGAATCCACACGCCGAACGGGACGATGCCGGTGCGCGGCGCGGGAACGATGCGACTTGCCATGATGATGATCTCCCTCGGAAATGCTGTTTTCTCCAGCTTCGCCGTGCCGGCGGCGTCACCTGCCCGCCCGCACGATGAATCGGCGCCCACGGCTTCGCCGGGAGCGGAAAAGTCGGTATAATAGCACCGAGAGGTGCTGGTATGTCGTTGACCGATCGAGAAGTCCTGCGGCCCTTGGCCGCGCACTGGCGCGAGCTGGCGGAATTGCCGATCATGGCGGAGCGCCGGCGGCTGTGGACGGCGCTGCACGATCTGCGCGGCGAGCGGCCCATGGTGCTCTTCGAGACCGGCACGCTGGAGAACTACATCGGCGATGACGAGCTGCAGTGCACCGAGCCGGCCCACCGCGGCCTGGAAAAGTCGTTGCGCTGGATGATGCGCCAGGTGGACGAGGTCGGCGACGACACCGTGCTGGCGCCTTCTTGGCCCGTCGGCTGGCAGACCGCCGGCGCCGGCTACGGCGTCGACAATCCGGTCACCCGCGCGACCGACAGCAGCGGCGGTGGGCAGGGCTACACCTTCGCGCACCCCATCCGCACCCCGGACGATCTCGACCGCCTGCAGCCACGGCGCTGGACGGTGGATCGCGCCGCCACCGAACGCGAAGCCGCGCGGCTGGACGCGCTCTTCGGCGACCTGCTGCCGGTGAAGATCAAGGGCCCGGGCTGCCTGCTGCCCCAGCTCACCGGCGAAGTCTTCCGGCTCATCGGCAACGAGAATCTGCTGAGCTGGCTGTACGACGCGCCGGAGGCGATGCACCGGCTGATGGCCTACCTGCGCGACGACCGGCTGGCCTACTACGCCTGGCTGGAGGCGGAGGGCCTGCTCACGGTCAATACCGACAGCAGCTACGTCGGCTCCGGCAGCCCCGGCTTCACCACCGCACTGCCCGTGCCCGCCGACCGCCCCGCCCAGTTGCGCGAAATGTGGGTGTGGCTGGAATCCCAGGAAACCACCATGGTCTCGCCGGCGATGTTCGCCGAGTTCTTCCTGCCCTATATCGCGGAGATCGGCCGCGCCTTCGGGCTGGTCTATTACGCCTGCTGCGAGCCGATCCACGACCGCTGGGAACCCATCGCCGCGGCCATCCCCAATATCCGCACCGTCTCCGTCTCCCCGTGGAACGACCAGCCGCGCGTCGCCGAGTTGTTCGGGCGGAACTACGTCTATTCCCGCAAGCCCGCGCCCGCGCCGATGAGCGGCCCCGCCGCCGACTGGGACGCGCTGCGCGCCGACCTGGCCTCCACCTTCGCCGCC
>CAIMEK010000530.1 GCA_903839965.1 uncultured Acetobacteraceae bacterium
CTCACCTCACCAACCGCCAGCTTCCACCACCGCCTGGCTAACCCAGCACGACGGCGAAAGCAGGCCGTAAACTACCCCTTTCGGGGCTTATTTTAGTGCCTATGGGGCGGAGCCCTGGCCTTGCCTTACTGCGCCGCCGTCGCCCTTAGCCGCGTCATTTCGGCGGCGTTGTCGGTGGCGGACAGGGCGCGGTGCCAGATCCAGGTGGCGGCGCTGTCGGAGAGTGCCCAGTTCATCGGCAGGTCGGCGCGTGGCGGGGCGTGCAGGTAGAAGTGGAACCAGGACTGCGATGGGTGGCCTTCGCGCGGGCACAAGGAATCGCGTACGCGGCGTTGCAGGGCGTCGGCGAGGCCGTCGCGTGGAGGGGTCGGGCCGCTGGCGGCGGTGAGCATCGGCTGTTGGTGGGTGCGGGGTCCGGAGGTGGCGGGGTCGTCGCGTGGTGTGCCGCAGCGCACCACCGATTCGCCGGTCACCGTGCGGTCGGCGTCGGCGGTGGCCTGGACGATGATCGGCTCCACGGTACGGCCGCCGGCGGCTTTCCGGCCTTCGGGGCCTTGCAGCCATTCCGCCAGCTCGAGCGCGGTCAGCAGGCCGCCGTTCTCGAAATAGCCGCCGTCGACGACGCTGGTCGGCGCCTCGTCGTGGGCGCGGTCGGCGAGGTCGCGCACCAGGCGCAGCGGGGCGAGTTCGCCGGCGGGGGAGATGACGGGGGAGCGGGCGGAATTGTGGAGGACGACCGAGATGGGCAGGTCGGCCCCGAGCAGGGCCAGCGCATCGCGGGTGTCGCGGAACGGCCATTGGCGCGCCTCGTTGCTGGCGAAGGCGGTCGGCAGCACGCGCCGGCCCGATTCGGTGTCGGTGGCGTTGGGCAGCCAGATCGGCATGCCGGCGCGGGGTTTGCCGGTGCCGTTGTAGGCCAGTTCCAGGAACCCGCGGTGGAACGGCAGCGGGCGGCCGGCGGGGTCGTGCCAGGCCTGCCGCGTGGCCTGGCGCCACAGCATCTCGAAGCCGCGTTCCTGGGCCTCGCCGCGATCGCCGCCGCGCAGGATGCCGAGGCCGGCGCCGACCGGGATCCAGCCGAGCAGGGCGCGCGGAATGTCGTCGATCAGCATGCCGGCGAGCGCGGGCGCCAGCACGTCGTCGCCCAGCATGACCAGCGCGCGGTCGGCCCGGGTCACCTGCTCGGCGGATGGCGACGCCGGCGTGGGATCGGTGCGGCAGCGCTGTCCGTCGGGTTGGCCGGCGAGTGTGCTGATCCAGGCGGCGGCGCCGAGCGATCCGCCGGACACGCTGCTGACGGCGAAGATGGCCGGGGCGCCGGGCCCGGTGGGGGGCAGGGCGGCCTCGACGCCGCGCAGTACGCGCGCGGCCCACAGCGCGGCGCGCGACGCCCCGCCGGACACCGCGACGATCACCGGGCGGACCGGTTGGCGGTCGCCGGGCGCGCAGGTTTCGATCCAGCGGGCGAACAGCGTGCCGAGCGGCTGGCGGCTGGCCGGGGCGGGGGTGGCGCGGGTGGGGGCCATGATGCGCACCGCGTGCAGCGGCACGATGGCGGGCAGCAGCGCCACGAGCGCGGCCAGCACCAGGAACACCGGCGGCCGGCGGAGGAAGCCATGCCAGCGCGGTGGCATGCGCACTCCGTCGGCGACGAAGGAGAGCGCGGTCGCCACCGGCAGGGCGAGGGCCACCGCCACGAACAGGGCGGCCGGGCCGGGGAACACGGAGCCCAGCATGGCCGACATGCCGGGCCAAGCCGGCATTACGCCGCGCAGTTGATCGGTGTCGAGCCCGAACAGGGCCAGCACGCTGCCGAGCAGCATGGCGAACCCGAGCGCGAACCAGATGCCGGCCAGCAGGGCGCCGCCGGGGGCGAGGCGCAGCAGTTGGCGGAAGCGGATGCCGATTTCCCAGCGGAACGCCCAGCCGGTTTCGGCGTGCAATTGCGGGGCCAGGTCCTCGCGCGGCCCGAAGGCGCGCCGGCGCAGCAGCAGCCCGCCCAGCAGCAGGGCGCACCAGGGCAGGGCCAGGCCGGCCTGCAGCCAGGCGCCGCTGCGCAGCGCCGCCGCCAACCCGGGGAGGAAGGCGGCGAGGAACACCAGGCGCGGCATCCATTGCCAGGCGCGTTCGTCGAGGTTGGCGCGACCGGGCGCGCCTTCCTTGATGTGCGGCAATTCCATTTCGGGGAAGCGGGCGGCGATGGCGGCGCGCGACCAGTACCAGGCGCTGACGGCCAGCGCCGCGAGGGCGAGTTGGAAGCGGAGTGCGGCGCCGGCGCTTGCGCGACCGCCGTCGGCGAGGGCGGCGAGGGCGTCGGCGGTTTGTGGCAGCAGGAGCAGTCCCAATGTCAGCACCGCCACCGCGCCGATCGGGCCGCGTGTGGTGCTCGCCATGGATCGCCAGGAGTTTCGGGGCATGGCTGTGACTCTTAAATTGAGACGCCGCGGAAAGATAGACCCCGGTCTGTTAACTAATTGTTAACACGAGATGTAGCAATTATATATGATTGTTACTACGAATAATACTATGACTATAATTATGAGACATTGACCGCTTTCTTCTATTCGTATCGATCCGTGACCGCGACATCCTCCTGTCCAGCCCGATCTCGGACCACCAGCGGATGTGATGGCCCCCTCGGCAAAACCCGCCCTAAACTCCGGAACGAACGGGACCAGGCAGAAGGGCCGCTGGAATGCTCCAAATCGAAGACGCGGTTGAAGACTTCAAGAAAGCCATCAAGAACCTGAAGGCCGACAAGAAAGCGCTGTCTGCAAGCAAGGACAAGACAAAAATTGTCGCAGACCTTGATAAATTGAATGACGCCCTGGAAAAACTTAGGGATAGAAAGAAAAAACTCCAGGACTGCATAAGTGAGATGAGCAAAATTAAAACAGATGTGAAGAAATATAACGACGACCAGCACGAATTCATGAAATCCATTAAATCTATCGGACAGGACGCGCGCAAAATCTCACCGGATACCAAAGCCAAGGACTTTGCAACCATAGCCGAGGACGCTTCTGGGCACATCGCCGCATTTCACCGGCTTGCCGGAGATGATCGCCATGGCCAGGGAACTCGATCTGGAGTTC
>CAIMEK010000531.1 GCA_903839965.1 uncultured Acetobacteraceae bacterium
CGCTGATCGCCGGGCTGGGCGAGGCGGAGGCGCTGCGCCGGGGTGCCGCCTATGTCGAGGCGGGAGCGGACGCGGTGCTGATCCACAGCAAGCAGAAGACGCCCGACGAGATTTTGTCGTTCTGCCGGGCCTGGCCGGGGCAAGTGCCGCTGGTGCTGGTGCCCACCAGCTATCCGCAGCTCTCCTTCGCCGACATCGCCGCGCTGGGCAAGGTGGGGCTGATCATCTGCGGCAACCACGCCATTCGCGCGGCGGTGGCGGCGATGCGCGGCACCTTCGCGCGCATTCTGGCCGATGGCGGCATCGCCGGCGTGGAAGCCGACATCGCTTCGGTGGCGGAGGTGTTCGCGCTGCAGGGCGATGCGCATATGCGCGCGGTGGAGAAGGCCTTCCTGCGCTGAGGACGGACCGGCGGGGCAAGCGATCGGAGGACATGCACGGCCACGCGGTGCAGCGGGCCGCTCGCCGGGATCGGGATGGGGCTGCGCCTGACGGCTGCCTATCTCCCGTGGCCACCGCCACCGCCGCCATTGCCGCTGCCATTGCCGCCGCCGCCTCCACCGTTGCCGCCGCCGCCTCCACCGTTGCCGCCACCGCCTCCACCGTTGCCGCCACCGCCTCCACCGTTGCCGCCACCGCCTCCACCGTTGCCGCCACCGCCTCCACCGTTGCCGCCACCGCCGCCGTTGCCGCCGCCGCCTCCGCCGTTACCGCCGCCGTTACCGCCGCCGTTGCCTCCGCCGTTGCCACCACCATTGCCGCCGCCGGCGCCGCTACTGCTGTTACTGGCGCCGCCGCCAAGACCGCCTCCCCCACCGCCTGCCGCGCCGGCAGCCGAACTGCTGCCACCGGATGCCGCACCGAGCGATCCGACCGCCGCGCCGGGCCCGCCGTCCTGGGCGGAACCGCTCGCGTCGGAATCCGTCGAACTCGCGAACACCGCAACCGCGCGCAAGCCCCCGCCGGACTGCCGTTCGAGTTTCACCACCGCCGGATTGCGCGTGGGCACCTGCCGAGGGGCGGGCAGGTCCGTCGCCACGATGTTCGGGCCCAGCCGCAGCCGCGGGCCTTCTGACCGCGTGTAGGCCTGGACAATGAAGCGGTGCAACCCAGGGGGGAACGGCAGGCCCCGCTGCACGATCATCGAGCGCGCCACCAGCAAGCCCGGCGACCAGGTACCGGCCACCACCACCTGCGCGCCGGCCAGATCCGCCCCGGCCATGCTGGGCGGCACGACGCGGAGATCGCCGATCCGCCATTCATCGCCGACGTGATCGAGCCGGCCGGACACGATGGCGGAGCCAGGATCGCGCCGATCGAGGCGGCTGGCCACCACCGTGCCATCCACCTCGCGCAGCCCGCTCACCTCGATCCACTCGCCAGGTCTGATATCGCGATCGCCGCGGGTGTCGGCTTCGATGCGCACGCGCTGGCCGGCCACAATCAGGACCGGGCTGCCGTGGGGGCGGGATTCGACCGGACCGGAGACGGCATGCCAGATGTCGACGCGGCGCGCCCGCATGCCGCGGCTGTCGGTATCGGCGACGACCGCGGCGACATGGCCAGGCCGCAGCGCGCCCGGGCCGCGGCCAACGCCGTCGATGCGCACGGGGACGTTGCGGTCAGTGGCGACGCGCAGCCCGTTCAAGTGGACGCTGCCGAAGCCGGTGATGACCCCGAGGATGCCGACCGAGGCCTGGCCGTTCGGGGCCGGGGGCGCCGTTGCGCAGCCGGCCAACGCCGCCATGGCCAAGAGCACCGCAATACGCCGCATTGATCGCCCTCGCATCGCCCCGCAGGCAGCATCGCCCCCAGGGCGTACAGGATGCGTTCCTGCCGCGAATGTCTACCGCCTTTGCGCAAAGGGCATTGTTCACGAAAGAATGTGCCCCGGGGCGCACCCGTGTCCGTGCATCCGGCTAGATCCAGGGCCGGACCGCGGTTGCCTTCGTCCGACCGGGGATGGGAGGGTGGCGAAGCGGCCCGCGGGCGCCTACGGCGAAGCGGCCGCCGGGTTCTGCATTGGCCAAACCCCGGCCGTGACCCTGGGCCTGTCGGCGCCGGTTGCCTCGAACCGGCCGAGCAGCGCGAGCGCGTCGAGCAGTTCATCGCGGGCCAGCGCCGCGGCATCGCTCAGGCGGCCGGCGGCCGCTTCGGCCGCGAGGGTGAGGAGGTGGCCGTCGAGCACCGCATCGATCAGCGCCGACAGCTCTCCGCCCGCGCCGAGCCCGATCGCAAGGTCGTCGAGATCGGCGCCGCGCGGGATCGGGAAGCGGAGCACAACGCCGCTGCGCACCAGTTGCGGAATTCGCCGGGGCGTCCCGAAACGCTCGCCGATCGATAGCACGACGCCGTGCATGCGGCCGATGGTGAGCCAGGCGCACCGCCGCGACGAAAATGCCGGATCGCATTCGTCCAGATCCGCTTGCGTGATCCCGCAAAGGGCGTCGGTGTGGTCGGTCATGCGGCCGTACTCCACGAAATGGTGATGTGAAGGTGCATTCACCTTGAGTCTTCCCCGCAATGAAGAACATGGTCATAAGGCCCGCTCTTGTAAGTTGAATTCGGCGTGAAGGTTTTCTTCTCACAGGATCGTCATCGCATCATTCCACGTGCACACTGCATTGCCCGGCACCCGATTTAAACAGTCGACCCTTCCGACAGCGCGATGCTAGGCTTGCCGGTCGGCGCCAAGCCGACCAAGGACAGGGGGATACGATGCCATTCTACGAAATGCGCTGGAGCTTTTCGACCGCCGCCGTCAAGGGGATGACCGGCAAACCGCACGACCGCGAAGCCGCGGCTCGCCAGCTGGTTGAGGGCTTCGGCGGCAAGCTGCTGCATTACTACTTCGTGCTCGGCGAATACGACGGCCTTGCCATCGCCGAGTTTCCCGACAACGTAGCCGCCGCGGCGATGAGTATGCGGGCGGGATCGACCGGGGGATTCGCCAGGTTCGAGACCCACCCTCTCATGACCGCGGAGGAAGCCCGGCGGGCCATGGAGAAGGTCAACCAGAGCGACATCGACTACAGGGCCCCGAACGCCTGATCGCCGCTCCCCGGTGCGCCGGCGCGCACCGGGGGTGCCTGCCGAGGAGAAATGGATGTTCGCGACTGAACAGTTCGTCGCCGATTGCCGTGCGGCGCTGGCCCAGGACCGCTCCCAGAAAGCCGTGCGCGAGGTGGTTGCCCGCGCCGTGTCCGATCCCGCCGCGGTCCTGCGCGGCCTGGGCGAGCCCGAACGCGGCATGCTGCAGGCGCTGTACCGCTCGCCCGAGCTGACCATCCTGAACCTGGTGTGGCCGCCGCTGATGACGATCCTGCCGCATAACCACCGGATGTGGGCGGTGATCGGCATCTACACGGGTCGCGAGGACAACATCTTCTGGCGCCGCGTCGGCGGCGCGGACGGACCCTCGAAGGTCGAAGCCGCCGGCGCTCGGTCGCTGTCGCAGCGCGACGTCGAGGTGCTCGGAGCGGATATCGTCCACTCGGTGACCAACCCGATCGAACGCTGCACCGGCGCCATCCACGTCTACGGGGGCGACTTCTTCGCCGTGGAGCGCAGCGAGTGGGACGCCGAAAGCCTCATCGAGCGGCCCTACAACGTTGAGCGCAACGTGCGCCGGTTCGCGGAGGCGGATGCGCGGTTCCACGCGGCCACCGGGAGCCCGGACTGACCGGCAGCGCTAAGCAGCGATTCGCTGATTGTCACACGGACGGGGGAGTTTGCGCTCCAGGTTGAGGTTGGTGACGGCGGAGTGGATGGCTGCATCGAGATCTGCGGTGCCCTGGAATGTATGGTGGGCAAGGTGATGGCGCTTGAGATC
>CAIMEK010000532.1 GCA_903839965.1 uncultured Acetobacteraceae bacterium
AGCTCGGATGCTCGACCGTGCCGCCGCTGTAGCCGACGCGCGTGGCGACCACGCCTTTCACCTGGCGGAAGTCCGCCTCCACGCCCCAGAAGCACCCGGCGCCGAATGTCGCTGTCTCCATCATCACGCTCCTACAATAGCTATTGTGTCCGCCGGAGCTAATTCAGAAACATTATTAGCTAATATGCTATACGGAAAAACCGCTTGTCCGTTGAGCGAATTTCGCGATCAACATTCCGCAATCCGCCTTCCGATGGCAGGATGCGCCCACTGCCCGGCGAAAACGGGAGAGTACGGCGCCCATGGGCGCGAGAGGAGAGCCGGGTGAGCACACTCGTTGCGACGGATAAAATCATCCTGCGCGGGCTGGCGCGGGAATACGCGGAGATCGCCGCGCTGTCGATCCATAAGGAGAAGGCGGCGCTGTGGCGCAAGCTGAACCGGCTGGAGCCGGTGCGCCCGCTGGTGTGGATCAACGAGATTCCCTGGTGGGAGATGAACGTCGACGACGAGTTGACGCTGCGCTGCACGGGTGACTATGCCCAACAGGTGGAAGGCGAGTTGCGCCGCACGCTGTACCAATGGCGCCATCTGCCCGGTGACATGGTCTTCGATCCGGTGCTTTACGTGGGCTATGTGTGCGCGCCCACCAGCACCTACGGCGACTACGGCATCGAGGAGCAGCAGGTCCGTCACGAGGGCGGGCACGACGTGGGCTTCATCCCCATCATCAACAGTATGGCGGACGTGGAGAAGCTGCGCACGCCGACGGTGTGGGTCGATTGGGCGGAGACGGAGCGGCACTTCCAACTCGTCTCCGAGGCGTGCGACGGCATCATTCCGGTGGAAAAGCGCGGCATCGTCACCCAGTGGGGATCGCCGTGGGACCAGATGATCCACTGGTACGGCATCGAAAAGCTCTACACCGACATGGTCGATCAGCCTGAGCTGGTGCACGCGCTGCTCACCCGCTTCATGGCGGCGGTGCATGAAGTGCTGGACAAACAGGTGGAACTGGGCCTGCTCTCCGTCAGCAATGGCAATCACCGCGTCGGCTCCGGCGGGCTGGGCATCACCGACGAGCTGCCGCAGCCGGACTACACGCCCGGCATGCCCGCGCGCTTCATCGACCAGTGGGGCAGCTCCACCGGGCAGATATTCTCCGAAGTCTCCCCCGCCATGCACGACGAATTCTGCCTGCAGTACGAAATCCCGTACCTGGAGCGCTTCGGCCTCACCTGCTACGGCTGCTGCGAGCCGCTGCACAACAAGATCGGCATCCTGCGCCAGGTGAAGAATCTGCGCCGTATCTCGATGAGCTACTGGATCGACATCGACAAGGCGGTGGAAGCGGTCGGCACCGATTACGTCTTCTCCTACAAGCCGACGCCCGCCGTCTTCGCCTGGGACAACTGGGACCCCGAACCCGCCCGCGCCAACCTGCAGACCGTGCTGGAAAAAACCCGCGGCTGCCGCGTCGAGCTCATCATGAAAGACGTCTCCACCGTCCGCCACGACCCCCGCCGTCTGTGGGAGTGGAGCGCGCTGGCGCTAGAGATGGCGCAAGAAGCGGGGTAAGTAATTGCGGATTTCGGAATGTGGAATGCGGAATTACAGCCGCGGTCATTGAAAAGTCATATTCAACGCTCACCGCCGCGAACTTGCCAAAGTGCGTGTTACACGTCAATGACCGCGGCCCAGTATGACTTCTCGATGTCCGCCTCAGTAACAGGGATGGACAGGATAGGATGGATCACCTCTTTCCCATCCTCGCCATCCCGGTAACATTACTCCGCGCTTTCTTCGCCTTCCGCCGGGTCTATTGGGGCGCTGCGGGCGCTGGCGAATTCGCTGATGCCGAAGATGAGCAGCACCAGGCCGAAGAGCAGGAGGCCGAGGGCGACGAGGGCTTTGAGGACGAGCAGTACGGCAGCCCACCAGACGAACGCGGTGAGCCAGGCGCCGAGCGCCAGCACCACCAACCCCAGCAATGTCATCACAACGCGCGCCATGCGCAGTGCCCTCCTACCCGAGTATATGGCCGGGCTTTCCGACCAAACCGCTCTTTCTTACTTCGCGCAACACGGTTGTGCTTCCTGCCGTCCCCGCAGTACGCCGGCAATATCATACGATGTCATCTTGTCGGAATGATGCACCATTCCACGTGATCGAGGACGGGAGATGCGCAAGGGAACGCCACGCCGGGACGAGCTGCCGCCCATACGCACCGAGCTGCTGGCGGCGGCGCGGGATGGGCTGCTGCCGCCGCACCCGGCGGTGACGGCGCTGGATCGCTGGACAGAGGAGCTGGCCGCGTTGCCCGCGGGGACGGTCACCGCCGCCGCCATGGCGCAGGCGTGGGGCAACCTGCAACTGCTGCTGGTGGAAGGCGGCGTGGAGGCGGACCGGGACGACGAGCTACTGCGGCACCGCTGGCGGCACGTGCGGCGAGCGGCGGAGCACGGGTTGCA
>CAIMEK010000533.1 GCA_903839965.1 uncultured Acetobacteraceae bacterium
ATCCGGCGTCACGATCGCGCCGGCGGCATCCTCAGTACCATCGATGCCATCGGTATCCCCCGCCGCCGCCCAAACCCCCGGCAACCCATCCAGCGCCACCGCCAGGCCCAGCAGAAACTCGGTGTTCCGCCCACCCCGCCCCGCCGGCCCCTTGCCGATCGAAACCGTGGTCTCGCCGCCGGACAGCAGCAGCGCCGGGGCGGGCAGGGGGAGGCCGTGGGTGGCGATCGAGCGGGCGATGCCGGCCATGACCGTGCCCATTTCGCGGCTTTCGCCTTCCAGCGCGTCGCCGAGGATGAGTGGCGCCAGGCCAAGGTCGAGCGCCGTCTGGGCCGCGGCGGCCAGCGCCATCGCCGGGGTGGCGATGAGCTGCAGGTCGGCGTGCGGCAGGCTGCCCGGCTTGGGGGTTTCGTCGGCATCCTGCGCCAGCCGGGCGGCGACCGCCGGCGAGGGGGTGATGTTGAAGCGGGCGAGCAGGGCGCGCGCCTCGGCGAAGGTGGTGGGGTCGGGCACGGTGGGGCCGCTGCCGATGACCGCCGGGTCGTCGCCCGGCACGTCGCTGATCGCCAGCGTGACCACATGCGCCGGCGCCGCCGCGGCGGCGAGCCGTCCGCCCTTGATGGCGGAGAGGTGCTTGCGCACGCAGTTCATCTCGGAAATCGTCGCCCCGGAGGCGAGCAGGACACGGTTGACCGCCTGCTTGTCGGCGAGCGTCAGGCCCGGCGCCGGCAGCGCCATCAGGGCCGAGGCGCCGCCCGACATCAGCGCCAGCACGAGGTCGTCGGGGCCGAGGCCGCGCACCGCTTCCAGCACGCGGCGCGCACCCGCCTCGCTGTTGGCGTCCGGCACCGGGTGCGAGGACTCGACCACCTGGATGCGACGGGTCGGCACGGCGTGGCCGTAGCGGGTGACTACCACGCCTTCGAGCGGCGCGTCGGGCCAGGCGTCTTCGACCGCGGCGGCCATCACCGCGGCGGACTTGCCGCCGCCGACCACGACGATGCGGCCGCGCGGACGAGGCGGCAGGTAGCGGGGGAGTACGCGGCGCGGGTCGGCGGAGGCCACCGCCGCGTCGAACACTTGCCTCAGGGCGGTCCGGGCCTGCCCATCATCCCATGCCATTTGCTGCTCCCATGCACGGCTGCACCGCGGCGGAGTATGGCGAACCTGGGCCGCCGACGCCATGTGGGGCAGCGTGCATTTCAGGAGATCGGCCATGACGGCACCCGAATTCGACCCGCAGACCCGCACCGAACTGGAAGCGGCGGCGTTCCGACGCCTGGTGCAGCACCTGCGCGAGCGCACCGACGTGCGCAACCTGGACCTGATGGAACTGGCGGGGTTCTGTCGCAACTGTCTGAGCCGCTGGTATCGCGAGGCGGCCGCGGAGAAGGGCATCGCGCTGGCCGACGCCGATGCTCGGGAGATCGTCTACGGCATGCCATACGACGAATGGAAAGCCCTCCACCAGAAGGACGACAAGGTTTCCCTTCCGGGTAGTTGACTCAGACAGCTAACTGGCTGACTGATTCCCGCGGGAGGGAAACGGTCATGTCCCAGGCAGATCCCCGTGTCGCCGCCGTCCGCCGCTTCGGGCGGTTCTACACCCAGCGTATCCAGGCCTTGCAGGAGGTCTATCTCGACACGCGCTGGACCCTGGCGGAAAGCCGGGTGCTCTACGAGCTGGCCGCGCGCGACGGCGCGACGGCGGGGGACCTGGGGCGCGACCTGGGGTTGGACAGCGGCTACCTCAGCCGCATCCTGCGCCGCTTCGAAGACGAGGGGCTGCTGGCCCGGCAGCGGTCCGACGAGGACGGCCGCGCCCGGGTGCTGGCGCTGACCGCGGCGGGGCGGGCCGGCTTCGCCGCGCTCGACGCGCGCCAGGATGCGTTGGTGGCGGAGATGCTGGCCGGGCTGCCGGACGCCGCGGCCACGCACCTGGTGGAGGCGATGCGGCGGGTCGAGTCGCTGCTGGGCCGGGAGCCCTCGCGGGCCTGGCTGTTGCGCGGCCTGCAGCCCGGTGACCTGGGCTGGGTGGTGGCCCGGCACGGCGCGCTGTACGCGCAGGAATACGGCTGGAGCCAGGCGTTCGAGGTGCTGGTCGCGGAGATCGTCGGCGAGGCGATGGCGAAGTTCGACCCGGAACGCGAGGGGGCGA
>CAIMEK010000534.1 GCA_903839965.1 uncultured Acetobacteraceae bacterium
GATCTCAACTCGTTGGCGTAGCCGAACATTTCGGCCAGCGGCACCAGCGCGCGAATGGTCTGCACGCCCGCCTCGGACTCCATGCCCTCAAGCCGGCCGCGGCGGCGATCCAAATCGCCCATGACCTCGCCCGTGTGCTCCTCGGGGGTAAGCACCTCGACCTGCATCATCGGCTCCAGCAGCACCGGCTTCGCCCTGGGCGCAGCCTCTTTCACCGCCATGGAGCCGGCGATCTGGAAGGCCATCTCCGACGAATCCACCTCGTGGTAGGAGCCGTAGGTCAGCGTCACCTTGACGTCCACCATGGGGTAGCCCGTCACAATGCCGCTTTCCGTCGCCTCCTGGCAACCCTTGGAAACCGCCGGAATGTACTCCTTCGGAATGCACCCGCCAACTGTCTTGTCTTCAAATGTAAATCCGGTCCCGGTTTCACCCGGTTCCAGCGTAATAATCACATGTCCGTACTGTCCGCGGCCGCCGCTCTGGCGAATGAACCGCTTCTCCACCTCCGCCTTGCCGCGAATCGTCTCGCGGTAGGCCACCATCGGCTTGCCGACGTTGGCCTCCACCTTGAACTCGCGGCGCAGCCGGTCGATGATAATCTCCAGGTGGAGTTCACCCATGCCTGCGATAATCGTCTGGGCCGTCTCGTCGTTGACGCGCACCCGGAATGTCGGGTCCTCTTCGGCGAGCTTGGCCAGCGCCTGCGAAAGCTTGTCCTGGTCAGCCTTGGTCTTGGGCTCAATCGCGATGTGCACCACCGGTTCGGGGAAGTCCACCGACATGAGGGCCACCGGCTTGTCCGGATCGCAGAGCGTGTCGCCCGTCGTGGTGTTTTTGCACCCGATGACCGCGCCAATGTCGCCCGCGTGCAGCTCCTTCAGGTCGGTCCGCTCGTCGGCGTGCATTTCCAGCAGCCGACCAAGCCGTTCCTTCCGTCCGGTGCGCGCGTTGATCACCTGCATGCCCGCCACCACCACGCCCGAATAGACCCGAACGAAGGTCAGCTTGCCCACATGGGGATCCGTGAGGATCTTGAAGGCCAGCGCCGAGAAGGGCTCATCATCGGACGGACGGCGCACCACCGGCTTGTCCGGCTCGAAGGGTATCGTGCCCTCGTAGTCCGGAATGTCCACCGGGGACGGCAGATAGTCCACCACCGCGTCGAGCATGAGCCGGGTTCCCTTGTTGCGCAGGGCCGTTCCGCAGATTACCGGGGTGATCTTCATCGCCAGGCTGCTGCGGCGCAGGGCCGCCTTCAGATCGTCGATGGTGATCGAGGACTCGTCCGTCAGGAACTGCTCCGTCAGCGCATCGTCCGCACCGGCGACCTGCTCGATCATCTCGTGGCGCCGCAGCATGGCCTCGTCATGGAGGTCCGCGGGCACGTCAGTGATGATCTGCTCGGCGCCGAGATCGTCGCTGTCCCAGGTTATCATCTGGAACTCGACGAGGTCGATGATCGCGCGGTACTTGTCCTCCGCGCCCACGGGCATCTGCACCGGCACCGGGACCGCGCCAAGCCGCACCTCCATGCTTTTCACCGCCTTGTAGAAGTCGGCACCCACACGGTCCATCTTGTTGATGAATGCGATGCGGGGAACATGGTAGCGCTGGGCCTGCCGCCAGACCGTCTCGGACTGGGGCTGAACGCCCGCCACTGCACAGAACACGGCCACGGCACCATCGAGCACGCGCAGACTGCGCTCCACCTCGGCCGTAAAGTCACTATGGCCGGGCGTGTCGAAAGGGATGAACACCATGATTGCGCTTGCAGGAGTGCTGCTCGGTGCATTGGCCGCCTCTCGAAATCCTGGCGCTGCCGCTGGTTTAA
>CAIMEK010000535.1 GCA_903839965.1 uncultured Acetobacteraceae bacterium
GGCAAGCGCTCTCCGGACATGGGAGTGCACGGCGCCTTCGGAACCGACGCCAATTGCCAGCGCCAGCTTGGCCAGTCGCCGCGTCTTCTCGTCCAGGGGTCCCTGCTCCGCGCACTCCTCCCCGAGTTCGGCGTATGCCTGCCAAACTGCCGGGTAGCGCTCGGCCAGTCGGCGGGCTCCGGATGGCAGGCGATCGCTGTCTTTGTCCTTGGCTTTCATGTCTGATCCTCCCGGATCGATCAGCAGGTTAGTGGAGCTCCCACGCCTCCGTTTCAGCTGACCGGAGCGAGATTGCCCTCCCACGCGGTCACTCCTCCGTCGGCCTCCCACCAACAGCCCTGTCGAGAGATGCTGCTCCCCAACCGCCGACGGAGTCGAGTCCGCTCCCCTGGCATCTGCGCCCAAAGCGGTGTTCCGTGGCCCTGCGCGTTCCGGCTAGGCATCCGGGGCGGACCGAGGGTGTGATGCCGCGGGGTCCGGCTATTTGTGTCGCCAGACCTTTATAGCGGACATCACGAGGATGATGCCCAGAAGCGGCAGCAACGCGGCTGTTGGAATGATGCCAAGCAACTGGCCGCCGATGAAGCTGCCGACAACGGACCCGGACGCCATGACGAGCACGAATTTCCGGTTCTCCCCGAGAACAACGAAGCTGCGATCTCGGCTGTAGCGCGCGAAACCCACGAGCATCGTCGGCAGGCTGACAGCAAGGGATAAGCTGCCCGCCAATTTGATGTCGGCCCCGAACAACAACACGAACGTGGGGATCAGCAGTTCGCCGCCCGCAACCCCGAGCAGCGCGGCGACGATTCCGATTGCGAACCCGGCCATCACGCCAGTTACCCTCTGTGCCGCACCGGTCAGCAGGGCACCGGAGGTAGCCGCATCATGGCCGAGGGCGAGAACCGCGGCGATCAGCACCAACATGATGCTGATCACGCGATACAGGGACCGCGACGCCATCCGCGTTGCCCAACCGGCCCCGAACCATGCGCCGAGCAGACTACCCGCCAGTAGGTTGGTAATGATCCACCCGTGCGACGCCACGGCTTCAAACGGGACAGTTGCCGCGCGAAACGGCAACGCCGATGTGACAACAACGAGGCTCATGGCCTTATTGAGGATCACCGCCTGCAGGGCGGCGAATTGGAAAGCGCTGATGAGCAGCGGCAGGCGGAACTCGGCACCGCCCAGCCCGATCAGGCCGCCAAGTACGCCGATCAGTGCGCCGCCCGCGAACGCTCTGAGCGCTTTTCGGGCCGACAACGACGACAGAGCGGCGACAGGCATCTGGCTCTCCGAATCGATATAGCAATATAGCTATATCGAACTCCGGCAGCCTGTGTGTCATCCATTTATCGTGGGGCAGTCGCCGATGCAGCCAGCGCATGCAGTTGGTTGCCTGTGGCCGCCTCCGCCGTGCGCTGGATGGCGCGGTAAAGCTCGAGCACGGCCAGGCCGGTTTCAGTGAGCACCGCACCGCCTCCGGCACGTGCGCCCTTGGAAGACGTGACGACCGGCTCGCGGAAGTACCGGTTGAGGGTGTCGACCAGATACCAAGCGCGCTTGTAGCTCATGCCCATACGCCGACCGGCTGCCGCGATGGACCCGGTTTCTAGCCGCAGTGGACGGGGACGTTCTGATGGAGGGGCTTGGCTTGGAGGTTATGCTCAGGTGAATTGCTCCTTGCGGAACCGGCTGGCTGGGATTAATTTGCGCTAACACGCATAAGCGGATGTTGATATGAATGTGTGTGCCCTCATGAGCGCTTTGTCGGAGCCGACGCGGCTCGCCGCCGTCCGGATTCTGTGGGACGGCGACGAGCATTGCGTCTGCGAGCTGATGCAGGTGCTGGGGGCCACCCAGTCGCGCATGTCGCGGCACATGGCCGCCCTCAAGGCGGTTGGCTTCGTCGTCGACCGGCGCGATGCCCAGTGGGTCCGCTATCGGCGCAATCCTCGGCTTCCTCCTGCCGTGTCGGCGATCGTGGACGCCGTCCTGGCGGCGGCGCCCGAACAGGATAGGAAAGCCGAATGAGCATCGGCACACCGCTGGTCCTGGCGCCATTCGGGTTTTCCAACTCGCCGGTCATCTGGGCGGCTGGAACGGCTGCGTCGCTCGCAGCGTGGGTCGCCGCCTATCTTCTGCTTGCGCCGATGGCCGAATGGCTGAATTCGCTCCTGCCAGTCGAGCCGCACTCCCATCTGGGCGAGGCCGTCGCCTTCTTCGCCTACGACGTCCCCAAAGTACTGCTGCTGCTGACGCTCGTGGTGTTCGGCTTGGCCATTGCGATCGCCTCGGGATGGGTCATCGGACGACTGCACCTCGAAGGCTGGCTGGAGGAGTGGGTCCGCAACGTGCGCGCGGGCACCGTCGACCTGCTGCCAACACAAACCTCCCTCATCGACCGCATCAAGGCGAGACTGGATGCCGTCCGCGACATCGTAGGACGGGTTTGGATCTGGGTCATCGCCGGGATCGCGGTAGGCGCCTTCATCCACGGCTATGTGCCAGCCGAGCTGCTCGGCTCCATCATGAACAAGGACACCTGGTGGTCGGTGCCCGCCGCCGTCCTGCTCGGCATCCCGATGTACTCCAATGCCGCCGGGATGATTCCAGTGGTGGAGGCCCTGCTGGGCAAAGGCGCCGTGCTTGGCACTGTTCTGGCCTTCATGATGGCGGTAACGGCCCCGTCGTTTCCGGAGATGGTCATCCTGCGGAAGGTCATGACGGTCCGGCTCATTGCGGTGTTCACCGCGGTGGTCGGCTGTGGGATCCTGGCCGTGGGCTTCCTGTTCAACGCCTTGTTCTGACGAGCGAAGGAGCATTGTTGTGAAGGACGTCAAGGTTCTCGGGCCGGGCTGCAAGCGCTGTATGGCCACCGCGGAGATGGTGGCGGCAGAGGCAGCAAAGCTCGGAGTGGACATCAAGCTGGAGAAGGTGACCGACTACGCCGCAATCGCGGGCTACGGCATCGCGTCCACCCCGGGCATCGTGGTCGACGGCAAGGTCGTGCACGCTGGCGGACTGCCCAAGGCCGAGGACGTCGCGCGCTGGCTGTCGGTCTGAGCGGCTCCGCTGTAACGTTTTCGCCGCCGGTTCCGTCCAACTGGTGCAACGATGGCGCGGATTGGCCGCGCCAGGCGCCGGAGGCAACTATGGCACTGACAGCTTTAGACAAGGAACGGGTCGCTGTGGCAATTTCAGTGGCGGCAGGATGCCGCCCCTGCACGACCTACCATCTCGCGGCGGCCCGGCAGGCCGGAGTCACAGACAAGGACATTGAGGCGGCTGTGGCGGCGGCCGTGTGCGTCCGTTCAAGCACGACCGAAGGCATGCGACGTTACGCCCTGAGCCTCGATCCGCGGCAGGACGGGTGCGGATGTGGCGTGAAAACGGCCTGGGAGGAATTGGCAGCCCTGGGCACCTCGCTGGCGGTGAACTGCACCGAGAACATCGCGAAGCACCTGGCCGCTGTCCGGGCGCTCGGCGTGGTGCAGGCGGACCTGGATGAGGTGGCGGCGCTGACGGATACGATACGGGCGCGCGCCATTAGCCATGGCCAGGCCCGGTTCAAGGCACCAGGCGCGCAGCAGTCCCGGCCCGCCGATGCCTGCGAGGCATCCGCGGCGCAGTGCTGCTGACGGAGGAAGGTCATGGGTGACGGATCGCTGGCATCGGAACGCGCAAATCTGCTGCGGTTCGTCACCCGACTGGTCGGCGACGGCATTCTGGCCGACGACGTCGTCCAGGAAACGCTGCTGCGCGCCCATGCCAGCCGGTCCGGATTCCAGGGCCGAGCCAAGATCGGCACGTGGCTCGCGGCAATCGCCCTGCACGTTGTGAGCGACCACTACCGCAGCCCAGCCAAAAGGGTGGAGGTTGCCGCGGATGAGGACGCGTTGGAGGGGATGCCTTCGGGCGAAGACGTCGAGCAAGCGCTGTTGGAACGCGAGATGGGAGCCTGCATTACGGCGCACCTGATGGCACTCCCTGCACGGCAGCGCGACGTGTTGGCGCTGCACGACATGAGTGGCGCCGATCACGCTGAGCTTGCGGAAGTCCTGGGCGTGACTGAGGGGAACGCCCGCGTCGCACTGCACCGGGCGCGGACGGCATTCCGCGCCCGGCTTCGGCAGCACTGCCAATTGTCCTTCGGCAGCGACGCGATTCCATGTTCGCCAGTCAAGATCGAGCTGGCATCGCCTCCAGTCCCCAGGGTCTTCAATGAACGCAGACAACAGAGCTGAATTCGGTTTCCTAAAGAAGCCGACGCGGTTCCTGTTCTTCACGGGCGCCGGCGGCGGCGGGAAGACTTCCACGGCCTGCGCGGCCGCCCTCGCCCTGGCCGATGCTGGCCGGTCCGTCCTGCTTGTCAGCACGGACCCCGCGTCGAACCTTGACGAGATGCTTGGCGCCGCGCTGGACGATCGTCCGCTTCCTGTCCCCGGCGCACCCGGCCTCTCGGCCATGAACATCGATCCGGACGCTGCCGCGGACGCTTACCGGACACGTGTCCTCGCGCAGCTGCCGGCCGAAGCGAGCGAAGCCGAGCGCGGAGCCGTCCGCGAGCAACTCTCCGGCGCCTGCACGACCGAGATCGCGGCGTTCGACGAGTTCGCAGGACTGCTGGCAGACGAATCCCCCGCGTGGGACCACGTCATCTTCGACACGGCGCCAACCGGCCACACGATCCGCCTGCTCAGCCTGCCCAAGGCTTGGACGGGTTTCCTTGAGGAGAACGATCGCAGCGCCTCCTGCCTCGGACCCCATTCAGGGCTCAAGATGCAGGAGGCTCGCTTCCGGGCGGCGCGCGACGCGCTCGCTGACATGACCAAGACCACCATTTTCCTTGTGGCGCGTCCGGAACGCGCCGCCTTGGCGGAAGCATCTCGCATCGGGGCGGAATTGCAGGCGCTGGGCCTCGGCAACCAGCGCCTCATCGTCAATGGCGTGTTCAAAGCGACCGTCGCCGACGACCCGGTCGCGGCTTCGCTGGAACGCCAGCAATGCGAAGCAATGGCGATGATGCCTGCCACGCTCGCCGCATTGCCTCGGAACGAAATCCCGCTGCGGTCCTTCGACATGGTCGGCCTGCCAGCCCTCAGAGCCTTGCTCGGCGGCGCCGAGGCAGCACTTGCCATGGCGCCTGTCCGGGCTGCTGGTGAGGACCTTCCGGGTCTCAATGAGCTGGTCGACGCGCTCGCCCAGCCTGGACACGGCCTGGTGATGGTTATGGGGAAGGGCGGTGTCGGTCGGACCACCGTCGCCGCGGCCGTGGCCGTCGCACTGGTTCGCCGCGGCCTGTCCGTGCACCTTGGCACCACCGACCCCGCGGCACACCTCGCGATGACGGTAGCCGGAGAGCTTCCGGGACTCCTGGTAGACCGCATCGACCCCAAGGTGGAGACGGAGCGCTACGTCGAGCGGATCATGGCGTCGCGCGGGCGCGACCTCGACGACCACGGACGCGCCTTGCTGCGCGAAGACCTGCGCTCGCCCTGCACCGAGGAGGTGGCGGTCTTTCACGCCTTCTCCCGGACGGTGGCAGAGGCGCGCAGCGCATTCGTTGTGCTCGACACTGCTCCCACCGGCCATACGCTGCTGCTGATGGATGCCACGGGCGCCTATCATCGGCAGATGACGCGCCACCTCGATCCGCAGGCCGGTGGTCGCCTGGTCACTCCTCTCATGCGGCTGCGCGACCCGACCTACACGCGAGTCCTTCTGGTCACGCTTCCACAGACGACGCCCGTGTCGGAGGCCGCTGCGCTCCAGCAGGACCTTCGGCGAGCGAAGATCGAGCCGTATGCCTGGATCGTCAACAGGAGCTTGGTTACTAGAGGAACGCGGGATCCCCTGCTTTCGCGACGGCTCGAGGGAGAGCGGACGCAAGTCCAACGGGTGCGAGGCAACCTTGCACTACGGGTATTCATCGTGCCTTGGCAGCCCGATCCGCCCGTCGGCATTCGAGCGCTGGAACGGCTGGCGACGTAGAGAGAAACGCGGCCGTCAACGCTCCCTGACAGCCGAATTCAGGTCACGCCGGAGCCAGGTCTGCCTGCTCCGCGGCAACGAAGTCTCCAAGCAGCGTCGCCATGCCGCGATGGAACGGCGTGGTGACGGCGCCCCTGACCGCGTCCGCGAAGCGTCCGGCCCAGCGACCGAGATGCTCGGCCAGGAACCGGCGCTGCAGTGAGGCGGCCTGCTCCGCGGTTGCACGGTCGCTGGCCTCCGCCGCCTCTGCTTCCCGACGCGCAAGTTCGCTCATGAAGGCCAGCTCGACACTGATGTGATCGGGCAGTTCCCCGCCTTCCGCCAACACGACGAAGCCGGACTGGGCAAGGAAATGGCGCACCGACTGGGCTGCCGCGCCCATCAGCCGATCACTCTCCTTGGTCTGCAGGCCCTCGTAGCGGCTGATGCGGTCGGCGGGGGCGTGGAACAGCTGCGTGTAGTCAATGGCGAGGCGGTCCAGAACCGCGTTCCGTTGCCCCGGTGAGCGCGGAAGCTCCGCCCAGCTCACCAATATCTCCGGCTGTCGTTCCCGCTGCCGCCCAAGCGCCATATGCCACCACCCCCGTCGTCCCCAGGGTTAGGGAATCAATTCAGGACGATTTCGTCAACGGCCTGCTAGACCACCTCGTGACAACCGGCGTTGCGCTCGATCGGCTGCACGTGCATTTGGGCCATAGCCGACCGAGTGGCACGAGAAGGAATCCCTTCCGACCCCGATCAGTTGGGCAACAGCCGCCACGCACGGCGTCCTCGGTGTCGTCGATATTGAGCACGATGCGCTTGGAAACCTGGGCGAAATTGTCGCAGACACGTCGGTGCAGCTACCGGTGCGAATACATGACCTTACCGGCCACAGGGACTTCGGCGCGCAGGATGGTGCCGGTGTCGGACTCGGTGATGAACAGCGACCGGTTGCCCGGACCGCCGAAGGCAAGATTCGTTGTCGAAATACCCTCGCACGAGCGGATGCGGTAGCGCGGCTCTCCCAACCGGTCGAACAGCCACACCGTACCGAGGCCGCAATGCGCGACCGCAAGCCCTCCCTGCTCGTCGATCGCGACGCCGTCGGGCCCGGCCAGCCCACCTGAAAGGGTGATAAAGGCGGCCACCTTCGACGTCGAGCCGTCTGGGTGCAGCGGCAGCCGCCATATCTGGTTGGCCCGCGTCGCCGCCACGAACAGGACCTTCTCGTCGGGCGAAAGCACCAGTCCGTTCGGGCTCGGCACGTTCTGCAGCAGGCAATCCACCTGCCCGTCGGCACGCAGGCAATACACCCGCCCGCTCGCATCTTCCAGACCGGTCTGTCCCTGGTCGGAGAAATAAAGGTCGCCGTTGGCAGCGAATGTCAGGTCGTTCGTGCCCTTGAAGCCTTCCCGTCGGACATTCTCCAGCACAGGCGTGATCGTGCCGGTGGCGGGATCGAGCTGCAGGATTCCACGCCGGTGGTCGGCGATGAAGCAGCGCCCATCGCTATGGACCTTCAGCCCGTTCGGCCACCCGTCATATTCGGTGACGACCGACCACTCGCCCTGCGGCGAAATGCTGAGGATGCGGCCATAGGGAATGTCGACCACCAGGAGGTTGCCGGCGCGATCGAACGATGGCCCTTCGAGGAACGAGTGCAGGTAATCGTTTCCCTTTCCGAAGGTCCAGCCGGACCGGCGGCCCTTGACCCGCAGGTGTTCGGGCAACCGGGCAAACACTTCGGTCGTGATCTCCTTCGGGAACCCGTAAAACATAACCCCTCCTTGATGTCCTCTGGTCCCGCGCTGTCCTATCGGGCACGGCTCCGATATGGCCCGGGATTTGCACCGAAAACCGGCAGTGGCTCGCCCAGCACGTAGTCCGTGCATACATCGCCTGGAAATATCGAGCGCCCGCACATCACGGGCGCACCGTCCTGGGCGTGATGCGTGTTGACGCGCACGATCAGCGCCGAGCCCGGCGGCACGCCAAGTTTCTCCGCGATTTCGGCGGACGCGACCTCGCCGGTGATCGCCACGACAATGGTCGGCACGCGCTCGCCAATGATGGCGGAGACGAACCGATGCACCGGCAGCCGCGCCAGCATCTCTCCCGTTACCTGGAGTCCGATCTCGCGGGGCAGATAGCGCAGCTCGAGGCAGACCGGCCGCCCCTCGATGATGCGCAAGCGCTCCATTCGGAACACTTCGGTGCCCGGCTCGATATGCAGCCGGGCTGCCACGTCGGGCGGAGCCGCGAACTGGGCAAAGCTGCACGAACCGTAGCTGACCGTGCGCCCCGTCAACGCCACCTGCTCCTCGAAGGTCAGGCAGTGGCGCGAGTCGATCGTCGAGTGGATCGCCGGCTTGTCCGATACGAAGCTACCCCGCCCGCTGTGCTGGACGATCAGCCCTTCGAAAATAAGCTGCGAGAGCGCCTGCCGCACGGTCATCCGCGTGGTGCCGAAAGCCTGGGCCAGTTCGCTCTCCGACGGCAGGCGATCCCCGGCCACGTGGGTGCCGGCGATGATGCCGTCCCGGATGCTGCGCCGGATCTGCTGATAGAGCGGCGTAAGCGAAGCGGCGGGCTCGGTCATGGAGGTGGGTCGTCGGAGGGGCTCATGGCGGGCGCCTTGTTACGGTGCTCGTATATACGGATTGACAGGTGGAAGGCCACTCGTTAGTCTAACCTGTATATACCGCCGTCCTGATGATCGCCACAGGTCCTTTTGGCGAATGCGGCAGCGACGATCGCGAGGGAGCGTGAACGGGGATAACCGGGACGCTGGGCCGTCCGATCCTGGGCTGGTGATTTCGCGCCAGATGCTCCAACCTGTCTATACTCATCGGTCGTTTAGCCAATGAGCACCGACGCCAAGCGGGCCTCGCCCCGGGCCACGATGATCTCCGGCCTGTCGTTGGTGGCGGGCGTCTGTATCTGGCAACTGCTGGCGAACGGCGTCTCCGATCTCATCTTGCCGCCGCCCACCGGGGTCGTTGCCCGGCTCACCGACCCCGTCTTCTTCTTCCGCCTCTGCCGCGCGCTCGGCCAGTCGTTCGTGCCGCTCATGCTCGGCTTCGCTATTTCGCTCGCGGTGGCCATTCCGCTCGGTATCGCCATCGGCCGTTCCGTCACGCTCGGTCGCATGTTCGACCCGGTGATCACCACCATCTACGCCATCCCGCCGATCGCCTTCGTGCCATTCCTCATCGTCTGGTTCGGCCTGTTCTTCCAGGCGCGCGTTGCGCTGGTGGTGCTGATGACGGTGTTCGACGTGCTACTGGTCATCATCGCCGGGGCCCGCGACGTGCGCCGTGGGTTGCTCGACGTGGGGCGCTCGTTCGGCGCCTCACCGCTGACCCGAATGCGGTTGATTGTGCTGCCGGCGCTGTCCCCGTTCCTGTTTGCCGGCCTGCGCCTGGGCTTCGCCCGCGCGGTCAACGGTATGATCACGGCCGAGTTGTTCTTCGCCGCGGTGAACCTGGGCGCCATCATGAAGCGGGCGACGGAGAATTTCGATACCGCCGGCGTGCTGCTGGTGGTGTTGCTGGTGTGCGTGCTGGGGCTGTTGGGGCAGTTGGTGTTCACCCTGCTGGAATCCCGGCTGTTGCGCTGGCACGTAAGCGCCTGAGCAGATGCGCCGCATCCTGCTTCCGGTTATCGGTTTTCTCCTGTTCCTGTTGGCCTGGGAAGCGGCCGGACGCGGCCTGGGCGCGGCGATCCTGGCGCCGCCGTCAATTGTGGTGTTCGACTACGTCGTCCTGCTCCGGCAGGGCGAGATGCTGCGGGAGTTGGCGCTGTCGTTACGGCAGATGGCAATTGGCTACCTCGCGGCCTGCGTGATCGGCATGCCGCTGGGGGTCGTGATGGGCCGCTCCTACGTGGTCGATGCGATCTTCCAGCCCTGGGTGGCGATGTTCGTGGTGACATCGACCGCGGCGATGATCCCGCTGTTGATCCTGTTCCTGGGCACCGGCCTGTGGTTGCGGGTCACCGTCGTATTCATATCCACCGTCTTCTACATCGTCCTGACCACGTATGACGGTGCCCGCGGCATCGACCCGAACCAGTTGGCCGTCGGTCGGTCCTTTGGGGGGAACCGGCTGCAGAATTTTTGGAAGATCATGATCCCCAGCCTTTACCCCTATCTCCTGACCGCGGCGCGGATCGGCCTGGTGCACGCCATCCGCGCGATGGTGACGGCGGAGCTGTTTGTCATCGTTGGTTATGGCGGGATGATCCACCGGACCGGATTGTCCATCGAGACCGGGCCGTTGCTCGGGCTCATCCTGACCCTGATGATCGTGACCCTGCTGGCCGACCTGGCGCTCAGGGGCATTGGACGGTGGGTCGCACCCTGGTACGAGCAGCAGCGGGTGGTGTCGTGACGATCGCAAAGCCGGCGGGGCCAAAGCTCGAGGTCCGAGGCGTCTCCAAAGCCTACGGCCGGGATGGTGCCGTGCTTTCGGTGCTGGACGACATCTCGCTGGTCGTCTCGGAGCAGGAGTTCCTCGTCCTGCTCGGTCCCTCGGGTTGCGGCAAGTCCACCCTGCTGCGCATCCTCGACGGCATCGACACGCCCAATGTCGGCAGTGTCGTGCTGGACGGCAAGGACGTGACCGGCACCACCGGCAATGGCCGCGCCATGGTGTTCCAGAGCTTCGAGCTATTCGCCTGGCGGACTGTGCTGAACAACGTCGCCTTCGGACTAGAGGTGGCCGGCGTGAGCAAGGTCAGCCGACTGCAGACGGCGCGGCAGTACATCGACATGGTCGGCCTCACGAGCTTCCAGAACGCCTACCCGCACCAGCTTTCCGGCGGCATGCAGCAGCGCGTCGGCATTGCCCGCGCGCTGGCCATCAACCCCAGCATCCTGTTGATGGATGAGCCCTACGGCGCGCTCGACGTGCAGACGCGGGACCTGCTGCAGGACGAGTTGCTCAACATCTGGGAAAAGCAGCGCAAGACGGTGATATTCGTCACCCATTCGATCGAGGAGGCGCTGTACCTGGCTGACCGCATTGTCGTCGTTTCGCCGCGCCCCGGCCGCATCCAGCAGATCATCGACGTGCCGTTCGCCCGCCCGCGCAGCGCCGAAATCAAAAGCGACCCTGCCTTTCTCGAGCTGCGGCGCGAAATCTGGCAGATGCTCAAGCTTGGGGTGAAAGTCTGAAACGGACCACCGAACCACGAGAAACGCAGAGGAAATCACCATGCAGACATCGCGCCGAAAGACCCTCGCCCTGCTCGCGGCCGGCATTGGCGGGGCCATGATCTTCCCGGCCTTCGCACGGGCGCAGAAGGGGCGCTCGCTGCATCTCGAGCTTCAGGGCTTCAGCCTCGGCATACATATGCCGGAGCTGATGGCGATCCGCGATCTGTTGGTGCAGGCCGGCTACGCCGCGCCGAAGCTGGACCGAATCGAATCAATGCAGGTCCTTACACAGTCCATCATCGCCAACTCGGCCGAAGCGGGCGATTCCGATATCGTCTCCGCGCTGCGCGCCACCGAGGCGGGGGCCAAGATCACCCTGGTCGGCCTCGTCTACAACAGCACGGACCAGGTGCTGGCGGTGAATGCGGACAAGATCAAATCCTACGCCGACTTCAAGAACACCGATAACGCCATCGCCTTGAACTCGCGCGGAGATTTCATCTACGTCATGCTCAGCGGCGCACTGGCCCGCAACAAGATCGACATCGATGACACCACGATCGTCGAGATGGGCGGATCGGGCTCGCGCCTGAAGGCGCTGCTGTCCGGGCGGGTCGCGGCAGTGCCGGTGCATTTCAACCAGTCCGACGACCTTATGAAGCAGGGCAACTTCAAGGTCCTGGTCGAGCCTTGGAAGGTCTACGACCGCTGGATTTCGGAGGCCTGGGCGGTCAACCGCAGCTGGCTCGCCGACAAGGACAACCAGCGGGCGCTAGTGGATCTGAACAAGGCAATGATTACCTCGTTCCGCCGGGCCAACGCCGACTACAGTTATTTCGCCGCCGGCTACCGCAAATACGCCACCGAGCCGGACGCCGCGACCGTCACCGACGCCGCACTGCGCCCGGTTTGGCAGAAACTGTCCACCGAGGTCCATGCTTGGCCGGACGATGGCGGGTTCAAGCGTGAGTATTTCAAGGAGTTGCTGCCGGTCTATCGGCAGGCGCACGCCATCAAGGCCGAGCCTGACCTCAACACCGCCGTGGACCCACGCTTCGTGGACCAGGCGCTGCAGGAACTTGGCTGAAGCTGCCGCCTGCCGTTGTCAAGTGAGGAGAACTACTCGTGATCGAGATCAGAGTGTTGTCGGCGTCGGGTCAGATCGGGTCCGGCTTCATGGAGTCGTCATTTGCCCGCGGCATCTCGCTCAAGCCGCATGTCATCGCCTGCGACGGCGGCTCGACCGATGCCGGGCCGCATCACCTGGGCAGCGGCCAGCCGCATTTCTCCCGCCCCGGCGTGAAGCGGGACATGCGCCTGATGATGCTGGGGCGCGACCAACTCAAGGTGCCGCTGATCATCGGTTCCTGCGGTTTCGCTGGCGGCGACGCCGGTGTCGACTGGATGGTGGAGATCACCAAGGAGATCGCGCGGGAGGAAGGGCTGAAGTTCCGCCTGGCCACGGTCCGCAGCGAGCAGGACAAGGAATACCTGAAGCGCCGCTATCGCGAGGGCGGCATCACGCCGCTGTACCCGGCGCCGCCGATCAGCGAGGAGATCATCGATCGCTCCGCCCACATCGTCGGCATGATGGGCCATGAGCCGATCGCTGATGCCATCGAGAAAGGGGGAGAGATCATACTCTGCGGTCGCGCCACCGACACCTCCCTGTTCGCCACGGTGCCTCTCATGATGGGCGCCGGTGCCGGCCCGGTCTGGCACGCCGCCAAGATCCTGGAATGCGGCACTGCTGCGACTGTGATCCGCAAACGCCCGGACAGCATCATGGCCTGGGTGCGGGACAACCAGTTTGACATCGAGCCAATGGACCTGGACAGCCGCTGTAGCCCGCAAAGCGTCGCGTCCCATACGATGTACGAGAACGCTGATCCCTTCCTGATCACCGAGCCTGACGGCACGATCGATTGCCACTACTGCCGCTACGAGGCGCTGAACGACCGGGCGGTGCGCGTGCACGACTCGCAGTTCATCAAGTCCGACCGCATAACGATCAAGCTGGAGGGTGCCGAGAGCGTCGGCCACCAGGCGATCATCATCGGCGGCGTGCGCGAGCCCTACATCCTGCGCCAGCTCGACAGCTGGCTGGAGGCGATGCGCACCCGCTTCGCCGCTCGCGTGCAGGAGATCTTCGGCGGCCGTGTCGGCCCCAACGACTACAGCATCCATGCCCGCGTCTACGGCCGCGACGGCGTAATGGGCAAACTGGAGCCGCTGGCTGACCAGATCGGCCATGAGGTGTGCATCCTGTTCACCGTGACTTCGCCCGACGAGCCGACGACCGAGGCGATCGCCAAGACCTTCGCCCACTTCGCCCTGCACTACCCGATTCCCGAATGGAGCGGCCTGATCAGCGGCTTGGCGTTTCCAATGGCACCGGCGCATCTCAGCAGGGGCGAGGTTTTCCGCTTCAATCTGAACCACGTCGTAACGCCGGAACATCCGCTTGAGATGTTCCGCACTGAGCTGATGGAGGTTTGAGCATGGCGACCTTGGGCGAGTTGGCCAAGTTGATCCGGTCGAAAAATGCAGGCGCCTTCATTTTGACTTTCGACGTCATGTTCGAGGACGAGGCGACATACCGCCGGGTGTTGGCGTCGAATGCGCTGACC
>CAIMEK010000536.1 GCA_903839965.1 uncultured Acetobacteraceae bacterium
CGGCTGCAGGAGCGTCTCGCCGCCGCCGGCGCGCCGGAGGCGGTCATCGCGGCGGCGGCGGCAGCCGCGGCCACGTCGGGGCCGAGCATTCGCACCACCTCGGTCGGCCGGTTGTCGCGGGCCATCGGAAATTTCCTGCTGCTGCCTGTGGACAGCGGCATGGTGAGCCGGTTCGCGCCGAAACTCGTGCTGTTGGCCTGCGCGATCGCCGCCGGCGCGGTGCTCATGTTCGCCGGCCCGCGCTGGGGCTGGCAGCCCAGCTTCATCGCCGCCCCGCTGATCTTCCTCGGCCTCGCGCGTCTCGTGTTCGGCTGGGAGCGCCGGCGCTGGCGCGCGCGGTTGTTCGAACAGGTGCCCGACCTGATCGGCCTGGTGTGCGGCACCGTCCGTTCCGGCATTCCGTTGAGCGAGGCCATCCGCAGCGTCACCCACGAGCTGGCCTCGCCGTCGCGCGAACAGTTCGCCCGCGTGTCGGCGGAAATCAGCATCGGCCAGCCGCTGGAAGGCGCGTTGTGGCGGCTGCACGATCGCACCGGGCTGACCGAATACGCGTTCCTGGCGGTCACCATGGGGCTGCACGCGCAAACCGGCGGCAGCCTGATGGAGCCGCTGGAGAACCTGCAGGAAATGGTGCGCCGTCGCGTGGCCGTCGCCAAGCGCGGCAAGGCGCTGGCGGCCGAAGCCCGCGCCTCCGCGGTCATCCTCGAGGCATTGCCCTTCGTCGCAGGCGCGGCCATCGAATTCGTCAACCCCGGCCACTTCGCCTACTACACCGACACCCCCGGCGGCCAGTACCTGCTGCTGATCGCGGTCGTGCTGTTCGTGCTGGGCGTGGTCTGCATCCAGACCCTGATCCGCAGGAGTCTTTCGGAATGAACTGGGACCGCCTGCAACCCCTGCTGCCGCTGTTCGCCGCCGTGCTGATCCTGGCCGTCGTCGCGGCGCTGCTGCTGCTGCGCGAGGCCAGCGAGCGCGAACTCGCCGGCCGGCTTGCCCAGGTGAGGAGCGGCGCCCCGGCGCGCCAGGGCGGTCGCTACCGGCTGGCCAGCATGCTGGCCGACAGGGTGCGCGCGCTGGGCGTCGCCTTGCGCCGGCGCGCGCTGGACCCGCAGGAAATCCAGGAACTCGAGGGGATGCTGACCTCGGCTGGCTACAACGCCGCACGCGCGCTGCCCCTGCTGGCGGTCGGCAAGGTTTCCTGCCTGTTCGTGGTCCCGGCGCTCGCCTGGCTGGCAACCACCTCCATGGGCATCGACTCCCGCCAGCAGATCGGCCTCGTCGGCATGGCGCTGATGGCGGGCGCGACGCTGCCGAACCTGGCCCTGCGCATGCTGCGCCGCCCCTATGTCGCCCGGTTGCGCCGCGGCCTGCCGGATGCATTGGACCTGCTGGTGGTGTGCGCCAATGCGGGGCTCGGCCTCGAATCGTCGGTCGACCGGGTCGCCAGGGAAATCAGCCGGGCGAACCGCCCCACCGGCCTGCAATTCGAAATCCTCAGCTACGAGATGCGCATGTTGCCGGACCGGCGCGAGGCGCTGCACAACCTCGGCGAGCGCACCGGGTTGGAGCCATTCCGCCGCCTGGCCGCCACGCTCACCCAGGCGCTGCGCTACGGCACGCCGCTGTCGCAGGCGCTGCGGGCGCTGGCGGCGGACATGCGCCAGGAACGCCTGGTCCGCTTCGAGGAACGCACGGCACGGTTGCCGGCCCTGATGGTGATGCCGATGACCCTCTTCATCATGCCGGTCCTGTTCATCGTCCTGGCTGGCCAGTCGATCCAGCAACTGATCGGCGCATTGAAAGGGCTACTGCAATGAAACTCGGCTCCGTTCCCGTCCTGCTCGGCCTGCTCGCCCTGGGCGCCTGCGCGAATTCGCAGGCCTCGCCGCCGGCCGCCGGCGGGCTGAGCGCCGACGCGCGCCTGAACATCGCCGCCGCGGCCCAGGCCTCGGGCGACAGCACGACCGCGCTCACCCTGTTGGCCGGCGCGGCGCAGTCCGCACCGCAGCGCGCCGACGTGCAGCAGAGCTATGCCCGCGCGCTGGCCGACACCGGCCAGACCCAGCGCGCCGCCGGCGTGCTGGAGGCCGCCTTGCGCGCCAACCCGGGCGACCATCGCCTGACCTACGAGCAGGCGCGCCTGCAGCTCCTGACCGGCGACGGCGCGGGTGCGCTGGCGCTGCTGAATGCGCTGCTGCAGGTCGAGCCGCGCGATCCCGTCGCGCTCACCGCCCGTGGGGTCGCGCTCGACCTCACCGGCGACTCCACCGCCGCCCAGGACAGCTACCGCCAGGCGCTTGCCGTGGCGCCGAACAGCGCCGCCGCACACAACAACCTGGCAATCTCGCTGTTGCTGCAGGGCAACCGCGCGGAAAGCCGGACGGAGCTTGAACGGGCGCGCGCGCAGCAAAGCGCTCCCGCGCGGGTCTCCAACAATCTGGCATTCCTGCAGTAGCCGCGCCGCGGTCGGCCCCCCACCGGGCCCTTTGACCCACATCAAGGATTTGCCGCCGGCAGCCTGCTACGCGTAACGCATCGTACGATCGGGCGACGCGTATCCAAGGCAGGAAAAAAAGCGGCTATGAGCATGATGCTGATGATCCACCCCGACAAGTGCACGGGGTGTCATAATTGCGAACTCGCCTGTTCCATGGAACATGAAGGCGATTTCCGCACCAAGGCGTCGCGGATACACGTCTATACCTGGGAACGCGAAGGCTTTTCCGTTCCGATGATGTGTCAGCAATGCAAGGACGCGGCCTGTACCACCGTGTGCGTGCCGAAGGCCTTGCAGCGCAACGCGCAGACCGGCCAGGTCGACTACGATGCCGCGAAGTGCATCGGCTGCAAGATGTGCGTGCAGGCCTGCCCGTTCGGCAGCGTGGCGTGGGATTTCCTCACCTCCGCCATTCTCAAGTGCGACACCTGCAACGGCGATCCGGCCTGCGCGAAAATCTGCCCCGCCCAGGCGCTGGCCTGGGTGGCCGACAGCGAATCGGCCCAGGTGCGCAAGCGGGCATTCGCCAGCAAGCTCAAAACCGCGTTCCTGGAGGCCTGACCATGCACGGCTGGATCGGCAAGATGCTGCGCGTGGACCTGGCCTCGGGGAAGATCGCCACCGAGCCGCTCGATCCCGCGCTGGCGCGCAACTACCTCGGCGCCCGTGGCCTCGGCACCCGGCTGATGTACGACGAGGTCGATCCCAAGGTCGATCCGCTGTCGCCCGCGAACAAGCTCATGTTCGTCACCGGCCCGCTCACCGGCACGCTCTCGCCCTCGGCCGGCCGCTACAACGTGGTCACCAAGGGCCCGCTCACCGGCACCATCGCCGCCTCCAATTCCGGCGGCAACTGGGGGCCGGAACTGAAATTCGCCGGCTACGACGTGCTCATCGTCGAGGGCCGCGCGGCCAGCCCGGTCTATCTGTGGATCCAGGACGACAAGGTCGAACTTCGTGACGCCGCCCATCTGTGGGGCAAGGAAGTGCCGGAGACCACCGAGGCGCTGTATGCCGAGACCGCCCCGGACGCCAAGGTGGCCTGCATCGGCCCGGGGGGCGAGACCCAGTCGATGATCGCCTCCATCATGAACGACATGCACCGCGCCGCCGGGCGCTCCGGCGTCGGCGCCGTGATGGGCTCGAAGAACCTCAAGGCGGTCGTGGTGCGCGGCACCGGCGCCATCACCATCGCCGACAAGGCGGCCTTCCTCGACGCCGTGGCCCGTGCCGCCGCCATCCTTCGCAAGGGCCGCACCGGCAGCGGCTTCAAGCTCTACGGCACCATCGCCAACGTCAACCCGATGAACGCCGTCGGCGGCCTGCCTACGCTGAATTTCCAGCAGACGTATTTCCCGACGGCGGAGAAGGTGAGCGGCGAAACCCTCACGGCCACCCTGCTGCAGCGCTCGAAAAGCTGTTTCTCCTGCGCCATTTCCTGCGGCCGCGTCACCAAGGTCACCAACCCGAAGTTCAAGGGCGAGGGCGAAGGCCCCGAATACGAAACCGCCTTCGCCTTCGGCCCCGACTGCGCCGTCGACAACCTCGATGCGGTCACCAAGGCCAACTACATCTGCAACGAGATGGGCCTCGACACGATCTCCATGGGCTGCACCATCGCCTGCGCCATGGAGTTGTTCCAGCGCGGCTACATCACGTTGGAAGACACCGAGGGCCTGCCTCTGGAGTTCGGCAATGCCGAGGCAATGGTCGAGGCGGTGCGCCTCACCGGGCTCGGCCAGGGCTTCGGCAGGAAGCTGGCGCTCGGCTCGTGGCGGCTGGCCAGCCTGTACGGCCACGCCGAATTGTCGATGACCGCCAAGAAGCAGGAAATGCCCGCCTACGAGCCGCGCGCGGTGCAGGGCATGGGGCTGGGATACGCCACCTCGAACCGCGGCGGTTGCCATGTGCGCGGCTTCAGCGTCGGCGTGGAAGTGTTCGGCGCTCCGTTCAAGATGGACAAAAACGCCACCGAGGGTAAAGCGGCGCTGCTCGCCGTCGCCCAGAACCGCACGGCGGCGCTCGATTCCTCCGGTTCGTGCACCATGTCCGGCGGCATCGGCCCCGGCGGCTATGCCGAGCTGATGACGGCGGCCACCGGCGTTGCCTTCGACGCCGACGGCTTCCTCAAGATCGGCGAGCGCATCTGGAACCTTGAGCGCCTGTTCAACATCAGGGCGGGCCTCACCGCCGCCGACGACACGCTGCCGCCGCGCATCCTGAACGAACCGATCCCGGCCGGCCCGTCCAAGGGCGGGGTCAACAAGCTCGGCGAAATGCTGCCGGAATACTACAGCCTGCGCGGCTGGGGGCCGGACGGCGTGCCAGGCCGGGAGAAGCTGGCCGAACTGGCCTTGGCCTGATCCCGGGGCGCGGCCGCCCCCCGGCGGCCCGCCTCACGGCTCCTCCTCTTCCTCCTCCCCGGTCCCGGTGAGCAGCGAGCGCAGCACCAGCACCGGCACCAGCAGCGCGAACACCACCACTTCCTTGAACTGGCTGTACCAGAACGCGGTGAAGCTCTCCAGCAGGCCGACGAACAGCGCCCCCAGCACCGCCCCCGGGTAGCTCACCATGCCGCCGATGATGGCGCCGACGAACGCCTTCAGGCCGAGGATGAAGCCGGAATCGTACGACAGCGTGTTGATCGGCCCGATCAGGATGCCCGACACCCCGGCCAGCAGCGAGGCCAGCAGGAAGGCGATCGAGCCCGACACCGCGGGGCGGATGCCCATCAGCCGCGCGCCGATGCGATTCACCGCGGTCGCCCGCAGCGCCTTGCCCGCCAGGCTGCGTTCGAAGAACAGCCACAGCAGCACGGCGGTCAGCGCCGAGGCGCCCAGCATCAGCAGCGTCTGCCCGCTGAACACCAGCCCGGCCACTTCGACGGCGCCATCCACCAGCATGCGCGGCCGCATCCCCTCCGGCCCGAAGAACTGCAGCGCCACGCCGGAAATGGCGAAATGCAGCACCACCGCCACGATCAGCAGCACCAGCACCGGCGCGTCGGCGATCGGGCGGAAGGCGATGCGGTAGAGCAACGGCCCCATCGGCAGCACCAGCCCGATCGACACCAGCACCAGCACCGCATCGGGCGCCGCGCGTCCCTGCACCAGCCAGGCCGCCAGCACCGGCAGCGCCGGCAGCACCAGCCACAGCAGCGCGGCGCGGGGCAGCCGGCGGGCCGCGCCGGCGCGCAGCAGTGTGCATGCCTCGAAGGCGAAGGCGGCCACCGCGAGCACCAGCACCAGCCACAGCGTGCCGGGCCGCTGGCCCTCCTGCAGCGCGGCCAGCGTCAGCGCGGCATAGGCAACGAGGTCGCCGAACGGCACGAACACGACGCGCGTGACCAGGAAGATCAGGACGATGCCGAGCGCCACCAGCACGTAGATCGCCCCGTTGGCGATGCCGTCCTGCGCCAGCAGCAGCGCGAGTTCCGCCGTCATCGCCTGCGCATCGAGATGCCCTACCTTTCAGTCCTGAACTCGCCTACGGTGCCGGCCGCTGCGATGCGCCTCGCTCGGCCGCACCTGCCCGACGGCGCCTCTGTCAGAAAGCATTCGAGGGATGGCGTCAATGACGAAGGCATTCTTGCTCGCGCTGATCGGCCTGGTCGCGGCCGGGGCAGGCGCCCCGGCGCGGGCCGATGTCACGGTCGGGTTGGTAATGTCGATGACCGGGCCGGTTTCCTCCATCGGCCTGCCCTACATGAAGGGTTTCGCCGCCGCCCTGGCCGGCACCGGCGAGATCGCCGGGCAACGACTGAAAGTGCTGCAGATCGACGACCGGTCCGACCCTTCGGCCGCCGCGCAGGCCGGCAAGAAAATGGTCGAGGACGAGCGCGTGGACGTGCTGGTCGGCTCGGCCGGAACGCCGACCTCGCTCGCGCTCTACAGTGTCGCCGCCGAGGCGAAGGTGCCGCTGATCGTCACCGGCAACGTGGCCGTCGAAGGCGAGCGCGGCGTCTGGGAAATCACCATCCCGCAGCCCTCGCCACTGATGATCGAGGCGGTGGCCGCGCACATGCAGGCGCACGGCATCAAGACCGTCGGCTTTCTCGGCTTCAACGATGCCTGGGGCGACACCGTGCTCGACGGGCTGAAGGCCAATGCCGCCGCGCGCGGCATCCGCATCATCGCCGACGAGCGCTATTCGCGCACCGACACCTCGGTGACGCCGCAGACGCTGAAGCTGATGGCGGCGCATCCGGACGCGATGATGACCGGCGGTTCCGGCGCGCCGGCGGCGTTGCCGCATCTGGCGCTGGCCGAGCGCGGCTGGCGCGGGCCGGTCTACAGTTCGCACGCCATCATCAACAACGATTTCCTGCGCGTGGCCGGCAAGTCGGCCGAGGGCGTGGTGGCGCCGACCGGGCCGCTGGTGATCGCCGAGCAGTTGCCCGATGCCAATCCGATCAAGGCGGCCTCGGCGGAGTTTCGCCGGCTCTACGAAAAGGCCAACAACGACACCGCGCTCAACCCGTTCGCCGGCTACGCCTACGATGCCTACCTGGTGCTGTTCGACGCCCTCCGCCGCACGCTCGCCACCGGCGCCAGGCCGGGCACGCCGGAATTCCGCCTCGCCCTGCGCGACGCGCTGGCGAGCACGCGCGAAGTGGCCGGCACCCAGGCCGTCTACACCTTCACCCCCGGCAACCGCTGGGGCGCCGATGCCCGCGCGCGCGAGTTGGTAACGCTGCGCGACGGCAAGTGGCAACTGATCAGGTAGCTCGCCTCGCCCGCCGCAGCCCGGCGCGAAATCTTGACCTCCCCACCCCGCCCCACCATGGCCAGCAGCGCCGCCGCGTGCCACCCTGGCGGCTTCGCTGAGGGGAAAGGACCCATTCAATGGCCACTATCAAGCGGCACGCCAGCGCGGTCTGGCACGGCACAGGCAAGGACGGCAGCGGCACGCTGACCACCCAGAGCGCCACGCTGAAGGAAACCCCCTACTCCTTCACCGCCCGCTTCGGCGACGGCGCCGGCACCAACCCCGAGGAACTGATCGCCGCCGCGCATGCCGGCTGCTTCAGCATGGCGTTGGCCTTCCAGCTCAGCGGCGCCGGGCACAAGCCGGAAACCCTCCGCACCGAAGCCCGGCTGACCATGGAACAGGAAGGCGACGGCTGGAAAATCGCCGCGGTGCATCTGGTGCTGCGCGCCAAGGTGCCCGGCATCGACCGCGCGACCTTCGACGACCTCGCCGGCAAGGCGAAGGCGGGCTGCCCGGTCTCCAAGGTGCTGAACGCCGCCATCACGCTCGACGCCACGCTGGAGTAGCCCATCCGCGGGTCAGAACGGGATGACCGGAGGCGGCAGCACCGAAGGTCTGATACCAACGGCCCGCCTCGATGACTCTTCCATCGAGGCGGGCCGTTGGTATCGCGCGCGGGCGACGCGGAAGTCCGCGCGCCGGGCTGGTGGGGCGGGCGCGCGCAAAACAAAGAGTCATACCGGCGGCCGTTGACCCACCCTTATGGGTCAACACTTAGAGTCCGTCCGAAAAGTTCATAGTGGGTTGCAAAGCTTTCGCAGCATCAGGCGGATTGATGCAAGCTGGAG
>CAIMEK010000537.1 GCA_903839965.1 uncultured Acetobacteraceae bacterium
CCTGCCAGCCATCGCTCTCGGGCCGGTGGTGGAACATCTGGCGATGCTCGCCGGCACAACATTTTAAAGGGGATTTTCCAATGGAAACCCGCATACGCGACCAATCCACCAGCCTGCTGAACCCAGCCATCCTTGTTCCCGCGCTGGGCGACGCGCTTCGGAAACTCGATCCACGCTTGATGGTCCGCAACCCGGTGATGTTCGTTGTGGAGGTCGTGGCGACCCTGACCACGGCCATCTTCCTGCGCGACCTGTTTACCGGCGGCGCGCATCTGGGCTTCACCTTCCAGATCATCCTGTGGCTGTGGATCACCGTGCTGTTCGCCAACTTTGCCGAAGCGGTGGCGGAGGGCCGCGGCAAAGCACAGGCAGCGTCGTTGCGTAGCGCCCGTACCGACACGATGGCCAACCGGATCACTGCAACGGGCACCGAAACCGTCCCGGCGCCTGCCTTGAAGCAAGGCGATATCGTCCTGGTCGCGGCCGGCGAGCTGATCCCATCCGATGGTGAAGTGATCGAGGGCATCGCATCGATCGACGACTCCGCCATTACCGGCGAATCCGCCCCGGTGATCCGCGAAAGCGGCGGCGACCGTTCGGCCGTGACGGGCGGCACGCAGGTGCTGTCGGACTGGATCCGCGTGCGCATCACCGCCGCGCCCGGACATACCTTCCTCGACCGCATGATCGCATTGGTCGAAGGCGCCAGCAGGCAGAAGACGCCGAACGAGATCGCGCTGAACATTCTGCTCGCCGGCATGACGCTGATTTTCGTGTTTGCCGTCGCCACCATTCCGAGCTTCGCCGCCTATGCCGGCGGCTCGCTCTCGGTGCTCGTGCTGGTGGCGCTGTTCGTCACGCTGATCCCTACCACCATCGGCGCGCTGCTTTCGGCGATCGGCATCGCCGGCATGGACCGGCTGGTGCGCTTCAACGTGCTCGCGATGTCCGGGCGCGCCGTCGAAGCGGCCGGCGACGTGGATACGCTGCTGCTCGACAAGACCGGCACGATCACGCTCGGCAACCGCCAGGCCACCGAGTTCATGCCGCTCACCGGCGTCGACCCGCGCGACCTGGCCGATGCCGCGCAGCTTGCCTCGCTGTCGGACGAAACGCCGGAAGGACGCTCGATCGTCGTGCTGGCGAAGGAGAAGTACGCCCTGCGCGGGCGCGAAATGGCGTCGCTGCACGCGAATTTCGTGCCGTTCACCGCGCATACCCGCATGAGCGGAGTCGATGTCGACGGGCGATCCATTCGCAAGGGCGCCGTCGATGCGGTGATCGCGCATGTCACCGCCAGCACGGCGAGCGCGCCCCCGGTCGCCGAGGCCGTGCTGCGCGAATTGCGCAACACCGCAGACCGCATCAGCAACGGCGGCGGCACGCCGCTGGCGGTGGCGGATGGGCGGCGGCTGCTCGGCGTGATCGCGCTCAAGGACATCGTCAAGGGCGGCATCCGCGAGCGCTTCAGCGAACTGCGCCGCATGGGCATCCGCACGGTGATGATTACCGGCGACAATCCGCTGACCGCGGCTGCCATCGCCGCCGAGGCGGGGGTCGACGACTTCCTTGCCCAGGCCACGCCGGAAGCCAAGCTCGGGCTGATCCGCGCCGAACAGGCGCAGGGCAAGCTGGTGGCGATGTGCGGCGACGGCACCAACGACGCGCCGGCGCTGGCGCAGGCCGATGTCGGCGTGGCGATGAACACCGGCACCATGGCGGCGCGCGAGGCCGGCAACATGGTCGACCTGGACAGCGATCCGACCAAGCTCATCGAGATCGTTGGCCTTGGCAAACAGCTGCTGATGACCCGCGGCGCGCTGACCACCTTCAGCAGCGCCAACGACGTGGCGTAGTAGTTCGCCATCATCCCGGCGATGTTCCTGGCGTTCTATCCGCAACTGCAGGCGCTCAACGTGATGCACCTCAGCACGCCGCAGAGCGCCATCCTGTCGGCCATCATCTTCAATGCGCTGATCATCGTCGCGCTGATCCCGCTGTCGCTGAAGGGCGTGCGCTACCGGCCGATCGGCGCGGCGCCGCTGCTGCGGCGCAACCTGCTCATCTATGGCCTGGGCGGCATCCTCGTGCCGTTCGTCGGCATCAAGGCCATCGACGTCGTCGTCAGCACGCTTGGGCTGGCGTAAAGTTTCAATCAGGAGTTCGCAGATGTTCCGCGAGTTGCGCGCCGCTTTGGTCGTCATGCTGGCGCTCACCGTGATCACCGGCCTGGCCTATCCGCTGGCGATGACCGGCATCGCACAGGCGATCTTCCCCCATCAGGCCAATGGCAGCCTCGTCGAGCGTGACGGCCGCGTGATCGGTTCGGCGCTGATCGGCCAGACCTTCGTGGGCGAGCGCTATTTCCACGGCCGCCCCTCGGCGACCACCGACACCGACCCGAACGATGCCACCAAGACCATCCCGGCGCCGTACAACGCAGCGAACTCGGCCGGCTCCAACCTGGCGCCGACGGCGAAGGCGCTGGTGGACCGGGTGAAGGGGGATGTGGACAGGCTGAAGGCCGAGGCCGGCGGTGCGCCGATCCCCGCCGACCTGGTCACCACCTCGGCCAGCGGGCTGGACCCCGACATTTCGCCCGGGTCGGCGCTGCTGCAGGCCCGGCGGGTGGCGGCGGCGCGCGGCTTTCCCGAGGAACGCGTGCGGTCGCTGGTCGAGCAGTCCATCGACGGTCGCCTGCTCGGTGTGATAGGTGAACCGCACGTCAACGTGCTGGCGCTCAACCTGGCGCTCGATGCGCTCAAATAGGTGACGATGTCGGACCGCGACGTCCGCCCCTCCCCGGATGCCCTGCTGAAGGAAGCCGCCCGCGACTCCGGCCGCGGGCGGCTCAAGGTTTTTCTGGGCGCCGCTCCTGGCGTCGGCAAGACATACGAAATGCTCTCGGCCGCCGGCGCCCGCCGGCGCGATGGCGTGGATGTTGTTGTCGGCGTGGTGGAAACCCATGGCCGCGACGAGACCGCCGCGCTGCTTGCGGGGCTGGAGGTGCTGCCGCGGCGGCGGATCGACTACAAGGAGCGGGCGCTGGAGGAAATGGACCTCGACGCCCTGCTCGCCCGCCGGCCCAGGCTCGCCCTGGTCGACGAACTGGCGCACAGCAACGCCCCGGGCAGCCGGCACCCGAAGCGCTACATGGACGTCGAGGAGCTACTGGCCGCCGGCATCGACGTGTGGACCACGCTGAACATCCAGCACGTCGAGAGCCTGAACGATGTGGTCGCCAGCATCACCCGCATCCGCGTGCGCGAGACGGTGCCGGACGGGGTGATCGACCGCGCCGAGGAAATCGAGGTGGTCGACCTCACCCCGGACGACCTGATGCAGCGGCTGCGCGAAGGCAAGGTGTACGTACCGCGCACGGCGAGCCGGGCGCTGGCGCATTATTTCTCGCCCGGCAACCTGACGGCGCTGCGCGAGTTGGCACTGCGGCGCACCGCCCAGCGGGTGGACGCGCAACTGCTCGACCACATGCAGGCGCACGCCATCACCGGCCCCTGGCCGGCCGGGGAGCGCGTGCTGGTCTGCGTGACCGCGGCGAGCAGCGGGGCGGCGCTGGTGCGCTACGGCCGCCGCCTGGCCGAGCGGCTGCGCGCGCCCTGGACGGCGCTCAGGGTGGAAACGGCGATCCGCCCCGGGCTATCCGAAATGGCGCTGGAGGCGACCCGCAGCCACATCTCCGACACCATGCGCCTGGCCGAGCGGCTGGGCGCGGAGACGGTGAGCATTCCCGGCCGCGACGTGCCGGGCGACATCCTGGCCTATGCGCGCGAGCACAATTTCTCTCATGTCGTAGTGGGCAAGCCCGCGCGGCATGGTCTGCTGGCCCGGCTGCGCGGCGGCATCACGACCGAGCTGATCGAGCGCGCCGGCGACATTCCGGTGCACGTGGTCGGCGGCGAGACGGGGCAGCCCGCGCGCCAGCCCCGGTCCGCGCAGCCGCGCCCCACGCCCGGCCCCTACTTCGCCACCGCGGGCATCGTCGCGGCGGCCCTGCTGATCGGGCTCGGGCTGCAGCGGGGCCTGGCGGTCAGCAGCATTTCGCTGGTGTTTCTTACCGCGGTGCTGGTTTCGGCCGCCATGTTCGGCCTGTGGCCGTCGCTGCTGGCCTGCCTGCTCAGCATGCTGGCCTACAACTTCTTCTTCCTGCCGCCGCTCTACACCTTCACCATCGCCGACCCCGAGCACGTGGTGACGCTGTTCTTCTTCGTGCTCACCGCGCTGATCGGCGGCAACCTGGCCGCCGGCATGCGCGCGCAGGCGGTGGCGGCGCGTGGGCGGGCACGCACCACCGAGGAACTCTACCGGTTCAGCCGCAAGCTGGCCGGCATTTTGGAAATGGACGACCTGCTGTGGGCCACCGCGTACCAGGTCGCGGCCATGCTGAAGGTGCGGGTGGTAATGCTGCTGCCCGCCGGCGAGACCATCGAGGTGCGCGCCGGCTACCCGCCGGAGGATGAGCTCGACGAAGGCGACCTGGCGGCCGCGCTGTGGGCCTGGAAGAACAATCGCGAGGCCGGCCGCGGCGCCGACACGCTGCCCGGCGCGCGGCG
>CAIMEK010000538.1 GCA_903839965.1 uncultured Acetobacteraceae bacterium
CAACCGCCTCCGGCTCGCTCGCGCCGAGGGCGTCGGCCCCCTCACCTACCGTCGCCTGCTGCGCCGTTTCGGCAGCGCCGCCGCGGCCCTGGAGGCGCTGCCCCGGCTGGCGCGCGCCGGCGGGCGCGACCGGGCGCCCGCGATTCCCGGCCGCGACGAGGCCGAACGCGAGTTCGAGCAGGCCGGGCGCGCCGGCGCCGCCCTGCTGTTCGTCGACACGCCGGGCTACCCGGTGCTGCTGGGCCTGCTGGAGGACGCCCCCTCCGTGCTGGCGGTGCAGGGACACCCGGACGTGCTCGACCGGCGGGCGGTGGCCATGGTGGGCAGCCGCAACGCCTCGGCGAACGGCCAGTTCCTGGCGGAATCCATGGCGCGGGACCTCGCCGCCGCCGGGCTGGTGGTGGTCTCCGGCATGGCGCGCGGCATCGACGCGGCGGCGCATCGCGGGGCCTTGCGGGCCGGCGTGACGGTGGCCTGCGTGGCCGGCGGCATCGACGTGCCCTATCCGTCCGAGCACGCCGACCTGCAGGCGGAAATTGCCCGCGCGGGCGCGGTGGTGGCCGAGGCGCCGCCGGGAACGGCGCCGCAGGCCCGCCATTTCCCCCGCCGCAACCGCATCATCGCCGGCCTGTCGCTGGGCGTGGTGGTGGTGGAGGCGGCGCTGCGCTCGGGCAGCCTGATCACCGCGCGGCACGCCCAGGAGGCCGGGCGGGAGGTGTATGCGGTGCCGGGATCGCCGCTCGACCCGCGCTGCCGGGGCGTCAACGACCTGATCCGCCAGGGCGCCGGGCTGGTCGGCTCGGCGGCCGACGTGCTGGAAGACCTGCCTTCCCACCCGGGCATGGCGGCCGGCGGCGGGGTGCGATTCCACCGGCCCGGACAGTTCCTGGAACCCGCCGAACCAGCCCCCGAACCGCCCGGGGACATCCTGACCGACCCGGGGATGCGGCAAAAAATCCTCGATCTCCTGGGGATTTCCGCCACCTCGGTTGACGAACTCATCCGCCGTTCCCAGCTATCGCCCGCCGCCGTAATGGCCGTGCTGCTGATGCTGGAGGTGGCAGGCCGGGTGGAAATGCTGCCGGGGAACAAGGTTGCATTGCTCGCGGAACCCGGTCATTAGGCGCGACCCAGGCGCAGCCCTCCCCGAGAACAGGATCGCATGACGGACGTCGTCGTCGTCGAATCGCCCGCAAAGGCGAAGACCATCAACCGCTACCTGGGCAGCAAATTCACCGTGCTGGCCAGCTTCGGCCACGTGCGCGACCTTCCCCCCCGGGACGGCAGCGTGCGCCCGGAGAACAATTTCGAGATGGACTGGGAAGCGGACGACCGTGGCTCGCGCCAGGTCGCCGCCATCGCCAAGGCGTTGAAGGGCGCCCACACGCTCTATCTCGCCACCGACCCCGACCGCGAGGGCGAGGCGATCAGCTGGCACGTGCGCGCCATGCTCGACGCCCAGCGCGCGCTCAAGGGCGTCAACGTGCGGCGGATCACCTTCAACGAGATCACCCGCACCGCCATCCGCTACGCCATCGAGCATCCGCGCGACCTCGACCAGCCGCTGATCGAGGCCTACCTGGCCCGCCGCGCGCTCGACTACCTGGTGGGGTTCACGCTGTCGCCGGTGCTGTGGCGCAAGCTGCCGGGCAGCCGCAGCGCCGGGCGCGTGCAGTCGGTGGCGCTG
>CAIMEK010000539.1 GCA_903839965.1 uncultured Acetobacteraceae bacterium
GACACGACGCTGAAGGTCTACGAGCTGATGACGCGGGAGAACCTGGTCACGGCCGACGCCGATGTCGGCGCGGACGAGGCCCGGCGGCTGCTGCACCGCCACCGCATCGAGAAGCTGCTGGTGGTGGACGAGCACTACCGCTGCGTCGGGCTGATCACCGTCAAGGACATGGACAAGGCGCAGGCGCATCCGCTGGCCAACAAGGACGAGCTGGGCCGGCTGCGGGTGGCGGCGGCCACCGGGGTCGGCGAGGATGGCCATGCCCGCGCCCGCGCCCTGATCGCCGTCGATGTCGACGTCATCGTGGTCGATACCGCGCACGGCCATTCCGCCGGCGTGCTGGCCGCGGTGGAGCGTATCAAGACGCTGTCCAACGCCGTGCAGGTAATCGCCGGCAACGTCGCCACGCCGGAGGGCGCCCGGGCGCTGATCGCCGCCGGGGCCGACGCGGTGAAGATCGGCATCGGCCCGGGCAGCATCTGCACCACCCGCGTGGTGGCGGGCGTCGGCGTGCCGCAATTCAGCGCCGTAATGGAAACCTCCGCGGCGTGCCGCGAGCATGGCGTTCCGGCAATCGCCGACGGCGGCATCCGCACCTCGGGCGACATCGTCAAGGCGATCGCCGCCGGCGCCGACACGGTGATGATCGGCAGCCTGCTGGCCGGCACCGACGAGTCGCCGGGCGAGGTGTTCCTCTACCAGGGCCGGTCGTACAAATCGTATCGCGGCATGGGCAGCCTCGGCGCCATGGCGCACGGTTCGGCGGACCGCTATTTCCAGCAGGACATCAAGGACGCGCTGAAGCTGGTGCCGGAAGGCCTCGAGGCCAGGGTGCCCTACAAGGGGCCGGTGGCGGCGGTGGTTCACCAGATGGTCGGCGGGCTGCGGGCCGGCATGGGCTACACCGGCAGCGCCAACATCGAGGAACTGCAACGCAACGCGCGGTTCCGCCGCATCACCGGCGCCGGCTTGCGCGAGAGCCATGTGCACGACGTGGCGATCACCCGCGAGGCGCCCAACTATCGGCAGGAGCCCTGATGCCAGGCCTGCCGGTTCCGCAAATCCCGTGACCCCCGCGGCGCGACTGGCGGCCGCCGTGGAGTTGCTGGCTGCCGTCGAGGCGGCGCCCCGCAAGCCGGCCGACGCGGTGGCCAACGATTTCTTCCGCAACCGTCGCTTCATCGGTTCGGGCGACCGCCGGGCGGTGTCGGACCGCACCTGGCGGGTGTTGCGCACGCGGCGGCGGCTGGCCTGGTGGCTGGAGCGCGGCGGCGCGTCGGCAGTGCCGCGCCTGCTGGTGGCCGCCTCGCTGCTGCTGGAAGGCTGGACGCTCGAGGGCGTGGGGCATTCCTATTCCGGCGGCCGGTTTGCCCCGGAGAAGCTGACCCCCGACGAGGCGACCGCGCTCGGCGCGCTGGAGCGGCATACGCTCGACCACCCCGACATGCCCGAGGCGGTGGCGCTGGATGTGCCGGATTGGGTGGTGCCGCATTTGCGCGCCCGCTTCGGCGACACCCTCGGCGCCGAGTTGTCCGCCATGCAGGCGGAGGCGCCGCTCGACCTGCGCGCGAACCTGCTGAAGGCCACGCGCGACCAGGTGCAGGCGGCGCTGGCGGAGGAGGGGATCGCGGCCGCCCCGACGCCGATTTCGCCCTGGGGCCTGCGGGTCGAGGGGCGGCGGAAGGTTTCCACCGGCAAGGCGTTCCAGTCCGGGCTGGTGGAGATCCAGGACGAAGGCAGCCAGATCGTCGCGGCCCTGGTCGGGGCGCGGCCGGAAATGCGGGTGGCGGACTGGTGCGCCGGGGCGGGCGGCAAAACGCTGGCGCTGGCCATGACGATGGACAATCGCGGCCACGTCGCCGCCTGCGACGTGTCGGCGCCGCGGCTGGAAAGCGCGGTGCGCCGGCTGCGCCGGGCCGGCGTGCACAATGTCGAACGCCATCTGGTGGAGCCCGGCGACAAGTGGGCGAAGCGCCGGGCCGGCAGTTTCGACCGCGTGCTGGTGGACGCGCCCTGTACCGGCATCGGCACTTGGCGGCGCAACCCGGACGCGCGGCTGCGCCTGCGCCCCGAGGACCTCGCCGAGCTGGTGCCCAAGCAGGCCATGATCCTGGAGCAGGCCGCCCGGCTGGTGCGGGTCGGCGGCTGGCTGGTCTACGCCACCTGCTCGCTGCTGGCCGAGGAGAACGAGACCCAGGTGGAGGGCTTCCTCGCCCGCCATCCCGGCTTCGCGACGGTGCCGCTGGAGCGGGCATGGGCGTTGCCGGGGCCGCCGCCGTGTCCGGGTCCCTTCCTGTCGCTGACGCCGCGCCTGCACGATACCGACGGGTTCTTCGCCGCGGTACTGGAGCGAACGGCGTGATCGCCATCCGCCCCGCCCACCCCGCGGACGCCGCTTCCATCGGGGCGGTGCACGTGGCGGCCTGGCGGAGCACCTATCCAGGCATCCTGCCCGACGATTTCCTGGCGCGGCTGTCGGCGCGCCGGCAGGCCAGCCAGTACGAGCTGGCGATCCGCCATGGGGTCGGCGTGCATGTCGCCACCGCGTCGGGCCGCGATGCCGTGCCGCCGGGCGGGCCGGCGCGGGTGGTGGGGTTCATCACCGGCGGACCGGCGCGTCCCGGCTCGGTGCGGCTGGGCGAAGGCGAGATCGAGACGCTCTACGTGCTGGACGACTGGCGCGAGCGCGGCCTCGGCCGCCGGCTGATGGGCGCCGGGGCGGCGCACCTGGCAGCGGTGGGCTGCCACTCGGCGTTCGTCTGGGTACTGCGCGACAACCCCAGCCGCTGGTTCTACGAACGCCTGGGCGGCCGCGTGGGCGCCGAGGCGGTGGTGCGGGTGGCCGGCACCTCGGTGCCGCAGGTGGCCTATGTGTGGCCCAGCATCGAGAAACTGGAACAGGCCGCATCGTCGGCGAACTGAGGGGAAGCAAGGCGCATGACCCAGTCCGATCCCACCCTGTCCGATCCTACCGACGACCGGGTGCTGATCCTGGATTTCGGCAGCCAGGTGACCCAGCTCATCGCCCGCCGGCTGCGCGAGAGCGGCGTCTATTGCGAGATCTGGCCGTACAACGCCGATCCCGCCCGCATCCGCGACTTCAATCCGCGCGCTTTTATTCTTTCCGGCGGACCGGCGAGCGTCACCGAGGGCGATTCGCCACGCGCCCCGATGGCGGTGTTCGAGGCGGGGTTGCCGGTGCTCGGCATCTGCTACGGCGAGCAGACCATGTGCGCGCAGCTCGGCGGCGAGGTGCAGGGCTCGGATCATCGCGAGTTCGGCCGCGCCTTCCTCGACGTGCGCGAGCCGTGCGCGCTGTTCGGCGGCGTGTGGTCGGCCGGCGCGCGCGAGCAGGTGTGGATGAGCCACGGCGACCGCGTGACCCGCCTGCCGGCGGGCTTCCGGGTCGTGGCCACCAGCGAGGGCGCGCCGTTCGCCGCCATCGCCGACGACCGCCGGCGCTTCTACGGCGTGCAGTTCCACCCCGAGGTGGTGCACACGCCGCACGGCGCGCAGTTGCTGCGCAACTTCACCCATGCGATCGCCGGGTGCTCCGGAAGCTGGACCATGGCGGGGTTCCGCGAGACGCAGATTGCCCGCATCCGCGCGCAGGTCGGCAAGGGTCGGGTGATCTGCGGGCTGTCCGGCGGCGTCGATTCCTCGGTCGCCGCGGTGCTGATCCACGCCGCGATCGGCGAGCAGCTCACCTGCATCTTCGTCGACCACGGCCTGCTCAGGGCCGGCGAGGCCGAGCAGGTGGTGCACACCTTCCGCGACCGCTTCAACATCGCGCTGGTGCACCGTGACGCCGCGGAGCTGTTCATCGGCGCGCTCGCGGGCGTGACCGACCCCGAGAGCAAGCGCAAGACCATCGGCCGGCTGTTCATCGAGGTGTTTGAGGAGGAGGCGCACAGGCTGGGCGGCGCCGACTGGCTGGCGCAGGGCACGCTGTATCCCGACGTGATCGAGAGCGTCAGCTTCACCGGCGGGCCGAGTGCGACCATCAAGAGCCACCACAATGTCGGCGGGCTGCCGGAGCGCATGCGCATGGGCCTGGTGGAGCCGTTGCGCGAACTGTTCAAGGACGAGGTGCGCGCGCTCGGCCGCGAGCTCGACATTCCCGACGACATCGTCGGCCGCCATCCGTTCCCCGGTCCGGGCCTGGCGATCCGCATTCCCGGCGCGATCAGCCGGGAGAAGCTGGAGCTGTTGCGCCGGGCGGACGCGATTTTCCTCGAGGAGATCCGGCTCGCCGGGCTGTACGACGCGATCTGGCAGGCCTTCGCGGTGTTGCTGCCGGTGCGCACGGTGGGCGTGATGGGCGACGGGCGCACCTACGACATGGCGTGCGCGTTGCGCGCGGTGACCAGCACGGACGGCATGACGGCGGATGTATATCCGTTCGACATGGGTTTCCTCACCCGGGTGTCGAACCGCATCGTCAACGAGGTGCGGGGGATCAACCGGGTGACCTACGACATCACCAGCAAGCCGCCCGGGACGATCGAGTGGGAGTGACCCGGCCCGCCCGGCTCCGCCGGCCCATCCCGCGAATCCCGCCCCGCCACCGTCAGAATAAATAACTCTTGCGTGAAACATACTAACTGCGCTATAGGAACCCACCATGCCAGCGCAGCCCCAACCCCACCCACCCCC
>CAIMEK010000540.1 GCA_903839965.1 uncultured Acetobacteraceae bacterium
CACCGCCAACCGCATCGTCAACCCGATCCTGCGCATGCTCGGCATCCCCCCCTACGCCCCCCGGCAACACCCGGTCCGCGCCGCACCCGCACCCGCACCCGCACCCGTGCGGCCTCCCGCACCCGCGCGACGCCCCGCGTTCCCGCCACCCCGCGAGGACGCCCCCCGTTCCTCGGGCTTCCCCTGGCACGTGCTCCTCGGGGTTCCCGAAAAACCCACCTGACCCGGCGCGCGCCTTCGCGGGACGCCCGCGCGCGCCCTTTTTGTTACTATATCGTATCTAGTAGCCGGCAGCCCGTCTGTGGCCTGGGCAGCCGGCCATGCCGTTGCGGAACCTATCGCCGCCGCCCGAACGCCGCGCCCGCCGGCAAACCCCTGGCCTTCCTTCCTCCTCCCGGATAGACGATGGGGCCTGCACGGCCGGTGGAGGCAGCGATGGCACGCACCCTCAACGTCGCGGTCCAGATGGACCCGATCGAGACGATCAATATCGACGGCGACAGCTCGTTCGCCCTCATGCTGGCCGCCCAGAAACGCGGCCACGCGCTGTGGCACTACGAGGTGAAATACCTCACCCTGCGCGAGGGCGTGCTGAAGGAAGGGGCGCAACGCGAGGCCCGGCTGTTCGCCCGCGCCCGCCCGGTCACCGTGCAGCGCCTGCGCAACGACCACTACCGCTTCGGCGAGTCGAAGCTGCTCGACCTCGCCGCCATGGACGTGGTGCTGATGCGCCAGGACCCGCCCTTCGACATGGCCTACATCACCGCCACCCACCTGCTGGAACACATCCACAGCGACGACGGCACCGGCACGCTGGTGGTGAACAACCCGGTCGCCGTGCGCAACGCGCCGGAAAAGCTGCTGGTGACGCATTTCCCCGAACTGATGCCGCCCACCATGGTCACCTGGGACGTCGAGGCCATCCGCGGCTTCCGCGCCACCCACAAGGACATCGTGGTCAAGCCGCTGTTCGGCAACGGCGGCGCCGGCGTGTTCCTCATCCGCCACGACGACCCCAACCTGAACGCCCTGCTGGAAATGCACTTCGCCCGCTCGCGCGAGCCGCTGATGATCCAGCGCTACGAACCGGCGGTGCGCCTGGGCGACAAGCGCATCATCCTGATCGACGGCGAGGCGGTCGGCGCCATCAACCGCGTGCCGCCGGCCGGCGAGGCCCGCAGCAACATGCATATCGGCGGGCGAGCCGAGAAATCCACGCTGACCGCGCGCGACCGCGAAATCTGCGACCGCATCGGCCCGATGCTCAGGCAACAGGGCCTGATCTTCGTCGGCATCGACGTCATCGGCGACTGGCTGACCGAAATCAACGTCACCTCGCCCACCGGCATCCAGGAGATCGACCGCTTCGACGGCACCGACCTGGCCGGCCGCGTCTGGGACGCCATCGAGGCCAGGCTGGCGCCGGCGCAGGCTTGACGCGGCCCGGCCGGAACAGCACATCGGCGCCATGACACCCGATCCCTTCGTCGTGCCCGAAGACGCCACCGCGGCAGCCGCCATCGCCGCGCTGGCCGACGACCTGGCCGTGCTCGACGATTGGGAGGAACGCTACCACTACATCATCGAACTCGGCCGCAAGCTGCCGCATTTCCCCGACGCCTGGGCCGACGACGCCCACCGCGTGCCGGGCTGCCAAAGCCGGGTGTGGATGGAAGCGGCCGCCCGCGACGGGCGGATGTACTACGCCGGCACCTCCGACGCGGCGATCGTGTCCGGCCTCATTGCCATGCTGCTGCGGGTGTACTCAGGCCGCAGCCCGGCCGAAATCGCCGCCACCGACCCGAAATTCCTCAAGGAGCTGGGCCTGCTGGAGGCCCTGTCCACCAACCGCGGCAACGGCATCGCGGCAATGGCCCGCAAGGTGCGCGAAGTGGCGGCGCTCAGCGCCGCGCAGGTATAGGAAAGGCCAGGGGCAGAGCCCCATAAGCGCGAATCTACGACGGGCCGATTGGCCAAGCATCCCGCGAGCCAGCATTTTCTGCGCGTCCAACAGGTTTCCAAATCCAGCAGCCGCAGGCTTGGGATATGGAAAGTTGGGCCGGAGTTCGGCCCATCGGG
>CAIMEK010000541.1 GCA_903839965.1 uncultured Acetobacteraceae bacterium
AGCGTGCCGATATCCTTGTGGTTGGTGCTGAACAGCCAGCGGGCGGCGAACCCGGGCTTGTGGCCGTGCTCGCCATGGGCGACGTGATCATGCGTGGTGACGCTCATCCCCGTCTCTCCTTCGCGCGCCGGCCGGTCATTGCGCCACCGTGGCGACGCGGACGAGCGCCGAGGGCGCCGCCTCGGAAAACTTCGTCCTGGCCTGCGCCACCCATGCGGTGAACGCCTCGGGCGCCAGCGCCTTGATGGAGATCGGCATCATGCTGTGGTTGGTGCCGCAGATCTGGTTGCATTCCCCGTAATAGTCGCCGGGCACATCGACGTTCACCCAGGTCTCGATGGTGCGTCCCGGAATCGCGTAGCGCTGCACCCCGAGGCTGGGGATGTAGAAGCTGTGGATCACATCGGCGGAGGTGGTGAGGATGCGGATGTTCTTGCCGGCCGGCACCACGAGCGGGTTGTCCACGTCGAGCAGGCGAAGCTGGCCCGGCTTGAGCTGGTCTTCCGGCACGATGTAGCTGGAGAAGTTCAGGCCGCCGCTGTCGGGGTAGGTGTACTCCCAGTACCATTGGTGGCCGGTCACCTTGATGGTCAGGTCGGCGTGCTGCGTGCGGTCCTCGAAATACACCAGGCGGAAGCTGGGGATCGCGATCACCACCAGGATGAGCACCGGAATGACCGTCCAGGCCACTTCCAGCACCGTATTGTGGCTGGTCTGGCTCGGCGTGGGATGGCGGCGCGCATTGTAGCGGAACACCACCCAGGCCAGCAGGCCGGCGACGAACAGGGTGATGACGGTGATGATGATCAGCACGAGATCGTGCAGCGACTCGATGGAGCGCTGCACCGGGCTGTGCGCCGTCTGCATGCCGATCTGCCAGGGCTGCGGCACCTGTGCCGCGGCCCGGCCGCTGATGGCGATGGTTGCAGTGGCGAGTGCGACGAGCACGGCCCCAAGCCGCCCGACGAGATGCATCGGCAGTCAATCCCCCAACAGCGCGGCTTGACGCCCCGCATATCCGAGGGATGGGCTACAAGATCGTTTGATCTAGATCAAGGCCAATCCGGGGTGTTCGGCCCACGCCACGCGATAGTTTGACCAGGGGCGCTTAATTCGCCAGGCGTACCAGCGTGAACAGGCCGAAGGGCGGCACCTGGTTCACCACCGCGCTTTCGCGATCGCGGTTGCGCAGCAGATCCTCGAGCACGAAATCGGGATGCCATCCCAGTTTCCGCGACGCCGGCGCCAGCGCGCGCTCCACCCACCAGCGCGGCCCGCGCTCGGCGGCGAAGTGGTTCACGAACAGGATATGTCCGCCCGGCCGCACCACCCGCTGCATTTCCGCCAGCAGGCGCCGCGGGTTCGGCACCACGGAGGCCACGAACATGCCCACCGCGATGTCGAAGCTGGCGGAGGGGAAGGTGGTCGCCTCGGCATCCATTTCCTGCAGGGCGGTCACGTTCGACAACTGCTCGCGGGCCACCCGGGCGCGCGCCAAAGCCAGCATTTCCGTCGACAGATCGATCCCCACGATGCGCTTGTCGCGCCGGTAGCGTGGCAATGCCAGGCCGGTGCCGACGCCCACTTCCAGCACCTTGCTGCCCGGCAAGCGGTTGACTTCGTCCACCGCGCGCCGCCGACCCCAGGCCGACACGCCGCCGAACGAGGTGTCGTAGACGGCCGCCCAGCGCCGGTAAGCGGCGCGCACGGCATCCGCATCCAGCGCCGCCGCCGGATCGGTTCGCCTGTGCGTCTGGGTCGTCTGGCTCATAATCCCTCGTCCATCCGCTGTGGGAGTCCGCCGGTCGCGTCGATTCGCGCGGACAAGCCGCGGAGACCGGAACCTGTAACACGGTCGGGAGCCGAGAGGAAACCCATGTCTGGCCTGGATCGGGTCGGACGCGTTCTCACCACGCGCCCCGAGCAACCGCCATCGCGACGAACCTGACGTCGCTGGACAGACCGATCATGGCAATCCGGGCCCGCGCCGACCCGCTCGGTTCGTCCGGGCGGCGCCGAAATCAGCCGCCTGCGGTCAGTTCCACGGCAGCGGCGCGTCCATTCTGTTGCTGCTCGATCTCGAAGCTGATGCTCTGACCCTCGTTCAGGGTCCGCATGCCGGCCTTTTGCACCGCGCTGATATGCACGAATACGTCCTTGCCGCCGGTATCCGGTGCGATGAACCCGTAGCCCTTGGTCGGGTTGAACCACTTGACAGTGCCTTTGGGCATTGAAGCGCCGCCTCCTTGCTGCGGGCGCGGGTGTGGCCGCGTCCCTGTCGTCGCGGCCGGCCCATCCGTCTGCCTGCGCAATCAAGGCCAACCGCGGCCGGAACGATACGCGACCTCGGTGGCGTCTGCAATGGATAGCGAACAAAGCCGGCCCGGCCCCCAACCGCCGGCCGTCACGGCATCGGGTCGGCGAGTCAGCGCACCAGCGGCGACGGGTTGGGGGTGGCGAAGGGCACCGCCGAAGGCCGCGGCGGCGCGGGCGGCAGCGGCGGGGGCGAAGGAACCAGCTGGGGCGTGGCAACCGGGGGCGGCGGCGGCGCCAAATCCTGCTGCTCGACCGGCCCGGGCCCGGGAGCGGCCGGCGCGGTGGTCTGCAAATACTCGCGCAACGAGCGGCGAATCTGGAATTCGAACTCGACGTTCATGTCCGACATCATCTGCCTGACCATGTCATACAGTTCCGCCCGGGTCCCCTCCGGGCTGTCGTCGCGGATGGCGCGCGTGCGCGACACCCGCGCCTCTGCATAGCCCATGCGCGTGCCGCTCGCGGTGCGCATGTCGAGCCGCACGGCGAACCGGCCGACGTAGTTCGACCTGACCTGCGCGATCGAGGCGTCCTCGATGACGAACGCCGCCCTCCCCGAGCTGCCCCCGGCGATCAGCCGGTCCTCGGCCATCTTGCGCAGGGCGTCCACCGGCGGCGTCGGGGCGAGGAACCCCTTCTCCCGGGTGCCGGCGCGCGGCGTCCAGCTGTCGTCGATGTCCACCCGCGCCACGTTCAGCTTCAGCGGCGTGAGGTATTCCCAGCCGAGCGGCCGGAAGGTCGGCGGCGGCTCGCTCTCTCCGCAGGCCGACAGCAGCACGGGCAGGGCAAGGACGGACACCGAAAAAGCAGTCAGAGCGGCACGTCGTGACACCCGGTTCGCGGTCATGGGGGCTCCGTCCGTTCTGGTGGCGATTCCGCCGCTCACCCTGCGCACGCCGCGCCCGCAGGTCAACCGGGCGGCGCCCGGCCGCCGACCGCGGAGCGGGCGAAGCGGAAGTCGAAATTGCAGAACTCGCACGTCATCACGATGTCGCCGTTAACCGCCATATGGTCGAGGTCGTCCTCGTCGAACCCCGCCAGAATGCCGGCCAGGCGCTGGCGCGAGCAGCGGCAGCCATAGGCCAGGGCGCGCGGCCGGTCGGCCGCCACCCCCTCGCTGTGGAACAGGTTGAACAGCAGCCGCTCCGGCTCCGTCGCGTCGTCCAGCAATTCCGCATCGGTCACGGTCCCCGCCAGTATGCCGGCGGTGCGCCAGCTTTCCGCCTGCGCCTGCGCATCCAGGTCGGGGTCGACCCCGCCGCCGCCGGCGACCTTTTCCAGCACCAGCGCCGAGGCGCGCCAGCCCGCCGGAGTGTATGCGCAGGCCAGCCGCAGCCACACCTGCAGCTGCTCGCTGGTGGCGAAATAGTGCAGCGCGATATCCGCCAGCCCCTCGCCGTCGAGGCTGACGATGCCCTGCTGGGCCGCCATGTCGGGCCCCTGGTCGACGGTGAAGGCCATGGTGCCGGCCCCGAGCAGCCGCCCGGCCGACGGCGCGGCGTCTTCGGCCAGCAGAGCGGCCAGCCGCTCCGGGTCGGCCCGGGCGTAGCCGCGCAGGGCGCCGTCGTGGCTGCAATCGGCCAGCAGCATGCCCACCGGCCCGTCGCCCTTGGCCTGCAGGCTGAAACTGCCGCGGAATTTCAGCGCCGTGGCGAGCGCGGCCGCCAGCGCGAGCGCCTCGCCCCTGAGGCCGGTCACCGCCGGGTGGCTGTCGTGGCGGGTCAGCAGCGCGTCGGCGAGCGGCCCCAGCCGCACCAGCCGCCCGCGCACGGGCCGCCGCGGCAGGTAGAAGGGCGTGACGCCGCGCGGCACCACGAGGTCGGGCACGTCGGGTCGCCCGGAGTCGAGGAAGGCAGGGGTATCGGTCATGGCGCAGTAGATAGGGATGGTGCCGCCGGAGTGCCATCGGCGCCCGCCGATCCGCCGTGGCTGGGCAATTACGTCCCGGCGCAGCATACTGGGCACCGTGTGCCGTCAGGCCGGGCCTGCCGGGCGCACCGTTTGATCCGGCAAGGAGATTTCCATGCGTTATAATCAATTCGGCCGCACCGGCCTGTTCGTCTCCGAAATCTGCCTCGGCACCATGACCTTCGGCGGCGCCACCGGCATGTGGGCGCATGTCGGCAAGCTGCAGCAGGAGGAGGTGGACGCCATCGTCCGCGCCGCGCTGGATGCCGGCGTCAACTTCATCGACACCGCCGACGTTTACAGCGGCGGCCGGTCGGAAGAGCTGCTCGGCCAGTCGCTGCGCAACCTCGGCGTCCGCCGCGACAGCGTGGTCGTCGCCAGCAAGGTGGCCAGCGGGGTGGGCACCGGGCCGAACGACCGCGGCGCCTCGCGCGGGCACATCATGGACAGCGTGCACGCCAGCCTGCAGCGCCTGCAGACCGACCACATCGACCTCTACCAGATCCACAACTCCGACACGATCACCCCGGTCGAGGAGACCCTGCGCGCGCTCGACGACCTGGTACACCAGGGGCTGGTGCGCTATGTCGGCGTGTCCAACTGGCCGGCCTGGCGGATCATGAAGGCGCTCGGCATCTGCGATCGCGAACAGCTCGCCCGCATCGACAGCCTGCAGGCTTACTACACCATCGCCAGCCGCGACCTGGAACGCGAGATCGTGCCTGTTCTGAACGAGGAGCGCCTGGCGCTGATGGTATGGAGCCCGCTGGCCGGCGGCCTGCTGTCCGGCAAGTTCGGTCCCGGCGCGACCGGGCCGGCGGACGCAAGGCGGGCCAACTTCGATTTCCCGCCGGTGAACAACCCCGACCGCGCCTGGGCCTGCGTCGCCGCCATGCGCGAAATCGGCGACCGGCACGGCGTCTCGGTGGCCCGCGTGGCGATCGCCTGGCTGCTCGCCAAGGCGCACGTGACCACGGTGATCATCGGCGCCAAGACGCGCGAGCAACTGGCCGACAACATCGCCGCGACCACGCTCACGCTCTCGGCCGAGGAGCTTGCCGCGCTCGACGCGGTGAGCGCGATGGCCGAGGAATACCCGACCTGGATGGTGTCGCGGCAGAACGCCGCCCGCCGCCCCGGCCCATTCCAGCCCACCTGAGACCGCCCGCATACGGAAACCCTTCCGCATTGCGGAAGGTTTTCCACATTCCTATGCTCCCCCCGGATCGTCGGGGCGAGGGATCGGATGGTACGGCAGACCACCGTGGCGGAAGGCGCGAACGGCAAGCGCACGGCGCCTCGTTCGCGCCCGGCCCGCACCGGCAACGACCAGGTGCATTCGCTGGTGCGCGCGCTGGCGCTGCTCAACCGCATTTCCGAGGCCACCGACGGCGCCACCCTCACCGAGCTGGCCCAGCAGGTCGGCTTGCCGCCCTCGACGGCGCATCGCCTGCTGACCACGCTTGAGCAGGAGCGCTACGTCAGGTTCGACCACGACGGCCGCTTGTGGTCGGTCGGCGTGCAGGCCTTCGTCATCGGCTGCACCTTCACCCGCACCCGCAGCCTGGTCGGCATTTCCCGCCCGCTGATGCGCCGGCTGATGGAGGAGAGCGAGGAGACGGTGAACCTCGCCATCGAGGACCAGGGCGAAATGGTCTATCTCGCCCAGGTCGAATGTCGGCAGATGATGCGCGCCTTCGCCCGGCCGGGCACGCGGGTGCCGCTGCATTGTTCCGGTGTCGGCAAAGCCGTGCTGTCGGTCTCGTCCTCGCGCACGCTCGCCAGGTTCCTGCAGCACCGCGGCATGGCGCGGCTCACCGCCAAGACGATCACCTCGCCGGCGCAGTTGCGTGCCGACCTCGAGCACGCCCGCACGGTCGGCTACGCCGTCGACGACGAGGAGCATGCCGTCGGCCTGCGCTGCATCGCCGCACCGATTTTCGACGAGACCGGCGATGTTGTCGCCGCGGTCTCGCTCTCCGGTCCGATGGCCCGCATCAACGACGAGCGCCTGAGCCAACTCGGTGCCCTGGTCCTGCAAACCGCCCGCACCATCTCCACCGAAATGGGCGCCCCGCCAAATCTTGATTAATTAATGGGATCAAAGGGCCTGGACCCGCCTATACCGAACAGCAATCTGCGTCACGTGTCGGGTTGCCTGGGAGCGAAGGTGCGTTCCACGCGCCGTGGAGATTTGCGGGCTGGATGTTGAGGGCCGCCATCCCGGCATCGGAGACCTTGATGCCCTTCCCGTAAGCACTGGCGTCGATCCGGCAGGCGGCGGTAAGGCCGGTCTTGGTTCGAGTGTTGGCGATCAGCTGGACAATGACCTGATGGCTGACCAGCGGCTTGCCACGCCAGTTCTGGGTGATGAAGGCGAACAGGCGGTGCTCAATACGGTTTTACTTGCTGGTGCCGGGCGGCCGATGGCAGCCGGTGATGGCGCTTGCGAGTTCATCGGCCAGGACTTGCAATTCGCGTTTCCACAGACGCACCCGCGCGCCGTTGCTGCCGCCGCAATCCCCGGATCAAGTCCGGGAACCGGTGATCAGCAGCCGCGTCGCGCCAGGATAGCGGGCGGCGCCGAGTTCATGCCACCAGCGCCGGATGCTTTCGACAGCGAAGGTCGCAGTGTCGTGGTTGATGCCGAGATTGACCCATCCGGCGTTGGCGGCAATGTCGTAAACCCCGCAGGTACGGCCTTGCCGAGTTCGGGGATGACGAAGTCGTGCACCCGGACCGGCTCGGGCTGACCCTTGGGCCGTAACTCCCGGTCACCAGCATTTCCACCAAGTGCACGTGCGATGGGTTGGGTCGCGGCCATGCTTTTGCTCTCACCCGGAAATCAGCATCACCGAAGCCGGCGACCGCTCCATTACCTCGGCCGCTACCCCGCCGAAGAACAGTGTCTCCCCGGAGTGGGCGCGAACCCCGAGCACCACAAGGTCGTGCCGCCCCCGCCGCAACTGATCGATGATCGCGTTCTCCACCGACATGCCGCGGCGAACCAGCGTGCGTATTTCGATCTTGTAATGATCGGCGAAACCGACGGCATGTCTCAGTACCTCACCATCAACCGGTCGAAGCGGGTTGGCGAAGCCGCTGCGCCGTGCATCGCTGTTCGGCACGACATGGATCAGGGTAACAGGAGTGGTGCCGGCGCGGGCGAGTGCCAGCGCAACTTCCAGCGCGCGCCACGATTCCTGCGTGCCGGTCACCGGCACCAGGATGTCGAGGCCGCTGGCAACGGGATCCCGGAGGTTCGCGCCACGGGCCACCACCACCCCGAGCGGCCCATCGAAGCCCGCGACCAGCCCGGCGAGTTCGCCGTGGAACCCACCATCCGCGCCGATCGTCTCGTCCACGCCAATCATCAGCAGGCCGTAGCCCTTGCGAGCCTCGCTGGCGACCGCTTCGCTGCCGGGGGCATTCTGGCGGCGGATGGTGACATCGGCCACCATCGGCGATGCCTCGCCGTCCGTGGCAGTGGTCTTGGCCGCATCCTTGACCACCGTCTCGGGCGAGGCGGCAGCGGCGGCGGGCGCGGGCTGCGCCAGTTCCAGCACGGTGATGGGAATGCGCCGCCAAGCCGAGACAATGCCCCCCAACCGCGCGGCGAAGCGACCATTGGCGGAATGATCCACCGCCACCATCAGGCGTTCGAGATTGCCGATGAACCCCTTCGCCTCGATCGCCTCGCGCGCCAGGCGGTCGGTCTCCTCCGGGCTGATCGGCAGGCGCGCGAGCGCCCAGCGCAGCGTTGGTGGCATCGCCATGGTGGTGACGAAGGCCATGGCGACGATCATCGTGTAGAGTGTCTGGTTCAGCGCCCCCATGGAAAGCCCGATGGTGGCGACGATCACCTCGGTCGATCCGCGGGCGTTCATGCCGCAGCCCAGCGCGAGGGACTCACGGCGCGACAGCCCGGCAAGGGAGCCGCCCAGGAAGGCGCCGCCGAACTTGCCCAGGCCGGCAATCAGGATCAGCCCGCCGGTGACCAACAGCAGCGTGAAATCGCGCAGCACGGTCAGATCGGCGCTCAGTCCGGCGATGCCGAAGAACACCGGCATGAACAGGGCGACGATCGGGCCGCGCAACTGGTCGCGGACATGCTGGGTCAGGATCGGCGAGCGGCCGACCAGGATGCCGGCGACGAAGGCACCCAACACCGTGTGAACTCCGATCAGATTCGTCATCAGCGCCATCACGCCCATGATGGCCAGGATGACGGTGATCACCGGCAGCTCGCTGACGAAATTGTCGTTGGTCCAGCGGATCACGGCGGAAACCGCCCGCTGCCCCAAGGTCAGGCTCAGCGCCAGGAACAGCACGGTGCCGACGATGCTGAGGCCGAACGGCACAACCTCCACCCGACCATGCAGGGCTATGCCAAAGATCACCGCGATGATGATCCAGCCAACAGTATCATCAATGATCGCCGCGGCGACAATGAGCTGGCCAATCGTCCGCCGCATGAAGTTCATGTCGCGCACCACGGCGGCGACGATCTTGACCGATGAGATCGAAAGCGCAGTGCCCAGGAAAAGCGCCGTGATCAGCCGCAATTCCGGCCGCGGCAGCATCGCCTGCGGCATGAACTCGCCCAGCAGTACGCCACAGCCGAACGGCACGCTGATGCCGGCGATCGAGACGCTGGCGGCGGTGCGGCGCAGCCGGCCGATCAAGGCGAGGTCGGTCTCCATGCCGGTCAGCAGCAGGAGCAGGAGGATGCCGAGCTGCGAAACGGCGTCGATCATGATCTTCTGGCCGTTGGCACTCGGGAAGATCGCGTGCTGCACTTGCGGCAGCACGGCGCCCAGCACCGACGGCCCCAGCAGGATGCCGGCCAGCAACTGGCCCATGATCGCGGGCTGACCGATGCGCTGCATGAGTTCGCCGAGCGTCCGGCCGACCACCAGCAGCAGGACGATCTGGGCGATGAACAGTGGCTCGGAGGGTGTGGCCGGCGCTTCACCCGCCGCCAGCGCGCCGGTAGTCAGCAATACCAGGCCGGGCAGAACGCTGATGGCTGTGTTCATCGCTCGCGAAAGCCGCATAGTCGCTCCATCGGTTGTTCAAGGACACCCCACGGGCACAGTGAAGGCAAGAACGCAGTTGACCGGTTTCCATGGAGCCCTTCTGAACGCAGCACAAGATCGGCCGAATCGCGTGCCAGCAGGTCAGCCAGTCTCGGGAAGGTCGATCCGAACCGCCGATTCTGTTCGGCTTGAAAGAGGATCGCGCGGGTCGTACTCCGGGACTTGAACGGCCTGGTCGATGGTCCCTATTTGGCATTAGCTCGAGGCGGATACGCCCAACCGGTCCAACATGCGCCCGGCGAACTCGGGGCCGTTGTCGACCATCACTGTCCGCGGCTTGATGCGTTTGCGCGCCAGCCGGTCCAGCGTCTCGACAGTCCTTTCCTGCTTCGACCGGATCAGACCAGGCTCCCCGGCGAGGCCGGAACCACGAACGCACCGCCGTTGTGGTGCCCGCTCCACCGCCCCGGCCCCGCCAAGGTGACGTCGATGGCGATTGGATTCCCACGATGTCGCGACATCAGCTCGCCCAACACCCGCGCAATGTCTTCAAAGGTCGCATCAACCGCGAGGTCGAACGAAACCACCGCGTCGTCGAACACAAACCGCAGACAACTGTCGTTCGAATGGTCGCTCTGAATGAACTGCATGGACCCCCCCGTATTCTGGCTATATCCCGGGCAGCCAAGAGCAACTGAGGGTCGAGTCTCCAATGATGAACGCACGGAGGCGTCCGCTTCCCTCGTGTTCTTGATGCCCGCCCCAACCAAGCAAACAGCACTACAGGGGCTGAGCGGCAAAATACCAATTGCTGATACCGCCACGGTAGGTTCGGAAAATACCTATCGACCGGTCGCGATCTGCTCTAGCCGGGACTTCCGACCCGAGAATCCGACTCTGGGTCGCCTCCACTTTCGGCAGCAGCAACAGCCAGGCGGGCCAGCGCCGGGAGTGACTTCGTCCCCGTCTTCTTCATGATCGAGGCGCGATGGTTCTCAACCGTGCGCTGGCTGATGCCAAGATCGGCCGCGATGTTCTTGCTGGGATGGCCAGCGAGGACGAGTACCATAATCTGGCGCTCGCGTTGCGTCAGGCCGGCAATGTGGCTCGCCGCGGACTCGCGCCAGGCGACCAGCTTGTTCGAGTCTCTCGACTGTTCCAGGGCACGCTCGATGCTGGCCAACAGTTCGCCGTTGCTGATTGGCTTCTCCAGGAAGTCCGCCGCGCCCGCCTTCATGGCCTCGACAGCCATCGGCACGTCACTGCTGGCGGTGATCATGATGGCCGGCAGCCGATGACCCGCCTCCCTTAGCCGATGCAGCAACTCAAGCCCGTTCATTCCAGGAAGGTAGGCATCGATCACGAGGCACGCCTCGCGGCCTGGACGGAAGGCTTCCAGGAATGATTCGCAATCCGCATAACCCTCGACGGCCCGGCCATCTTCCGCAAGCACGCGGCAAATCCCCTCGCGCACATGGCTGTCGTCGTCGACCACGAAGATAATGGGCGGGCGCGCGCTGCCGGCGGCCTCGACGGGGTGTGAAGAGCGCCCATGCTTCGCGGAATGCGACATCTGCAGGACGCGTTGAAGAACTTGTTTCAGTTCAGGAAGTTGCACCGGTTTGGTAAGCTGGGTGCAGTCCCCTTGCGCGATATCACGCAAGGTTCCGGTCGAGATGTCTCCGGTCAGGATGACGACCGGAACCTCGCGATGAAGCCTTTCCCGCAGCCGCCTGGCGAGCTGCAGCCCGTTCAGGCCTCCGGGGAGTTTGTAGTCGGCGAGCAAGAGGTCCGGCCGGATTCCCGACTTTTCCACAAGCAGCAGCGCGGCGACACCGTCCCGTGCCGTTGCCGTCGAATGGCCTTCGCTTTTCAAAGCCAGGTCAAGCAGATCGCGTTCGTCGGGATCGTCCTCGATAATCAGGATCGACCCGGTGCGATGAACACCGCCCGCGATTCCAGCGACGTCACTGTGCCGACGACCCTCGCGCTCCAATGCCGCCTCGCCAGGCAGCAGCGGGATTTCGATTGCGAAGACTGAGCCCTTGCCGGGACGGGAGTGAACGCGGATCCGATAGCCCAGCAGGTCCGCCAGCCGTTGCACGATGAAAAGACCGAGTCCAAGGCCACGGCTCCGGTCGCGCGCAGGGTTGTCGACCTGATGGTACTCCTCGAAGATCGACTGAACTTCATCGTCGGGGATGCCGATTCCGGTGTCCCAGATCTCGACGCTCAGCATTCCCTGATGCCGGCGGCAGCCGAGCAGAATCTTGCCGGCCTTCGTGTATTTCAACGCATTCGAAAGCAGATTGCGGATCATTTGCTCAAGCAAGCGCGGATCGCTGTGTACCCAAAGGCTGCACGGCACCGACCGTAGGCCAATACTTTTTGTCTGCGCGTGATAGGTGAACTCATCGCGCAACCGGCCAAGCAGATCATTGATCGGGAAATCAACCAATTCCACCTGGACGGTGCCGGCCTCGATCCGGTTGACGTCCAGCAACGTGTTCAGCATGCCCGCCATGGCGCCCACCGTCTCGTCGAGACGTGCGATCAGCTGCTGCGCCTTGTCTCCCTCAACAGTCTTCGCCAGCAGTCCGTGAAGCAGGGCAATCGTCTGCAGCGGCTGGCGAAGGTCGAGGCTCGCCGTGGCGAGAAACCGCGATTTCGCAACGGTTGCCAGCTCTGCCTGGCGCCTGGCCGCCTCCAGCTCATCGGCCGCGCGCCTCCGCTCGGTGATATCGGCAAACGTGATGACGACGCCTTCGACCCCGTTGGCATGGGTGCGGTACGGCAATATGCGACGGATGTACCACGCGCCAGTCCGGGCTTCGATCTCCCGCTCCATCGGGACGAGGGTATGCAGCACCATTCGGGCATCGGGCAGAAGCTCGCCATCGGCCGCAAGCGAGCTGAGATCGGCGAGCGGGCGGCCCAAATCGCTGGGAATGACGTTGAAAAGCACCTTGGTGGCAGGCGTGAAGAACCGGATATGAAGGTTGGTATCGAGAAAGAGCGTCGCAACGTTAGTGCTGTACAGGACGTTTTGCAGATCGTTGGAGGTTGTGCGCTGCCGCTCCAGCGTCTCCTGGAGCTGTCCGTTGAGGGCGGTAAGCTCCTCGTTGAGTGACTGCAGCTCCTCCTTCGACGTCAGCAGTTCCTCATTGGTGGACTGGTACTCCTCGTTGACGGACATTGCCTCTTCGTTGACCGCCTTCTGCTCCTCGTTCGAGATCTCGAGGTTGTGGATGGCGCCTTGCAGCTCCCTTCTGGTCGCCTCGAGTTCCTGTTCAAGCTCGGCGACCCGCGGAATGTCCTGTGGACCGACGGGACGATCTCGCTTCTGCGCATGCGCCGCCTCGTCGACGAAGCAAATCAACAGCAGGTTCTCACCGCCGCTCAAGACGGGCCGCACATCAATGTTGAACGAAATCGCTTTGCCATCACGGTTCATCCGACCGCCGGGGGCGACAACGCGCTCTTTTCCCTGGATGGCCTGGTGGATTGCCGACCGCAGAGTGGTGCGCATGTCCTGCCGCGCCATGGCGAGGAGATCGTGCGTAGGCAGCCCCGGCGCCACGTGCAGGTAGTGGTCCGTCGGTCCCAGGAAGTAGAGGCATTCATGCCTGGCGTTGATCAGGACCGCTGCCGGCGCATAGGCATCCATAACCAACCGCCGACAAAGTTCGGCGAGTGCAGCCTGGCGTGACGGGGCCTGGTTTTGGTCGGCACGCGCAGGGGGCCGCACGCCGTCACCGACGGCGATCGAGAAGCCAAACTCGCCGGACCGACCGCGACCGATTTGCCGATAGACCTGCTTCGATTTGGAGATCACCTCGAAGCGACCGTCGACGTTGCCGACCGTCTCGGCCGCGCCGAGAAGCAGAATGCCGCCTTCCCGCAGTGCAAAATGGAAAAGCGACACAACCTTCGCCTGCGCCTCCGGGCGCAAATAGATCAGGAGATTCCGGCAGGAAATCAGATCGAGGCGCGAAAACGGCGGATCGGCCAACACGTCCTGCACTGTGAAGACCACCGCCTCCCGCAGTTCGGGCAATACCCGATAACCATGCTCTTCCTTCGAGAAAAAACGGCCGAGTCGTGCCGGCGATACGTCGGCTTCAATCGTTTCCGGGTACAAACCGTCGCGGGCCTGGGCTATGGCATCCGGGTCGGCATCCGAGGCGAAGACCTGCAGCTTCATGTTGCGCTTCGTCGCCGTTACCTGCTCGCGCAGAACCATGGCAAGGGAATAGGCCTCCTCGCCGGTGCTGCATCCGGCGATCCAGATGCGGAGGGGGTGGTCAGGCGTGTGGTTGCCCAGCAGACCCGGGACAATTTCTTCCGCCAGGAAATCGAATACCTTGGGATCACGGAAGAATCCGGTGACATTGATAAGCAGATCCTTCGCAAGCAGGTCCAGTTCGCCGTTGTTGCTCCTTAGGAGGTCGAGGTACCGATCCACGTCATTGCTCTTGATCGCAGCCATCGTCATGCGCCGTTCGATCCGGCGCTGCAGCGTCCCGGGCTTGTAAAGCCTGAAATCGTGAGGCGTCTTCGTGCGGAGAAGGTCGATGACTGCAGTCAGCCAACCCTGTTCTTCGTCCTGCGGCCTCGGGCTGCCTTGCGCGCCGGCGAGGGTCGTTCGCTGATCAAAGTTGATGAGCGCCTCGGGAATCTTGGCCACGGGAAGCACCAGGTCCACCGCACCGGTTGCGATCGCGCTCCGCGGCATGCCGTCGTAGTTGGCCTCGTCGGGGTCCTGCGCGATGACGAGCCCGCGTTTCTCCTTCACGGCCTTCAAACCAACACTGCCGTCGGCCCCGGTTCCCGAGAGGATCACGCAGATGACCCGTGGGCCGAATTCCGCTGCCAGAGAGTGCAGCAGAAAGTCGAACGGCAGGCGTGTGCCGTGTGGTGCCTGCGGTCGCGAGAGGTGGAGGGCGCCGTTCTCGACGGACAGATAGGCCCCGGGTGGAATGACATAGAGGTGCTCGCGCTCGATCGGCATCCCTTCTGCGGCCTGCGCCACGGTCATCGACGTGTGGGTGGCCAGCAGGTCCACCAGCATGCTTTCGTGGGTCGGATCCAGATGCTGGACCAGGATGAAGGCCATGCGGTTGCCGGGTGGCAGCGCGTCCAACAGCTTTCTGCAGGCGTCAAGGCCGCCCGCCGAGGCGCCAATGCCAACCACCGGGAAGCCTCCTGCCTCGCCGGGAATTGCTTTCGCCGCCAAAGGACGGCCGCCCGGTGGCGGGCGGGCTGCCTTAGAGCCAGGAGGGTGAGCTCTGGGCATTCCCTGTTTGTTCTCCTACCCGTGATGGGCATGTATCGACTTTAGCATGGTTGTTCTATCGCCGCGATAGCTTCGGTGCGCCCGTCGTGGGCGGTGGTCGGTGCGCAAGGTATTCTTCGACGAGACCCGGCGGGGACTTTGACCCGCGGCAGGTGCATAAGGATAAGTAATTTCCGAACCTGCTTTCGGTGATGTTTCATCAGGTATGGTTGCTGCTCACGGGTTCCCGATCGAACCATGGGTCTCCTGTGAGGACTTCATCCGGTGCAACGTTCATGGGGCTGGCCTGACTTGCTGCTCGCATTTGGCAATAATTGGAGTCCTTGAGCATGCATCCCGCGCTTGCTGCGAACCAGCCGATGAAAGCACTTCGTGTCCTTGTTGTTGATGACGACTGCTTGATCGCCACATTGCTTGCGGATGTGCTCGCGGGCATGGGCCACGATGTTTGCGCAATCGAGGTTACCGAAGCCGGGGCGGTAGCTGCCGCCATTCGATGCAAACCCGATGTGATGATCGTCGACGTTCTGTTGGGCGAAGGAAGTGGCATCTCCGCCGTCGAGCAGATACTCCGCACCGGGTTCATTCCACACTTGTTCGTCACCGGCGACCCTTCAAGGGTTCGCGCACGCCGGCCAGATGCGGCCGTGCTTCAGAAGCCCTTTCGCGTCGCCGACCTCGCTTGGGCCTTGCAGCGCGCGATTGGCGTTGCATCTGTCTCCTGACAACACAACCGCTGCAGGCAGGCGGCGGCCATCCACCTGGGGCCTGACGGCTCGGCAATGCCAGGCCATGGGCTTGATCGTGGTGCCTGTTGATGTCGGCCAACGCAAGAGCGAAACGCGCCGTACGTTGATCATGCAAAATAGCCGGTTCGAAATCTTCTCTGGTATTGGATCAGCAACTTGTTGCAGCCAGGACGGGTGTTGACGTGCGACGTCCATCCTGAATTTCTCACCAAGGTACCGTGGCAAGCGACCGCTGAGTAGATTCCGAACCTATCGGCGTGGTGGTGCTGGCCTATTGCTTCCCCCACATAGTGTGGCAGGACTATCTGATCGGCCCGTACGGGCAAGGTTAAAGCGACTCCGACATTTGCAGATCATGGCGCATTTACCACAGACGTTCGTGCGTTCCGCCGTCTCGATCCGAACTGCCAGACCGATCGATCATCGCCAAACTATCCGGGTCGTTTCCTGGTTTGCTCGTGGCGTTTCCTGGTGAGCCATGGTTGCGGTCGGGGAAGCCACTGAAGCCACCCGGAAACTCGACCAAGCGTAATGATTGGC